>NZ_JBFBAZ010000020.1:0-89731 GCF_040682475.1 Hamadaea sp. NPDC051192 | reverse complement strand
CACGTCATCCAGTGTCGCGGTCATCACGGCCGCCTTCCTCGCCGAGCACCACGCTCAGCGTGTCAGGCCGGAAACACCGTTAGATCCACAGTCCCACCATGCGAGAAGAATGCCATGCGGGATGGCGTGACACGGTCGCTGTTTCGCCGGAGTTGGGCCGTCCGTGAGGCGTCGCAGGTCGACGGACGCAAACCGACAACAACAGATGTCAACCCAGATTCCGGCAGGTCAGGCCAGGTTTAGCGGTCCCCGAGCAGGATGGCCCGAGAGCGTTGATCAGTGCAACGCCACGTGACGGTTTTACCGTCGTGGCCATGATCGAAGGGAGCCGTTCGCTATCGGGCTCGTCGTGCGAGCGGGGCACGGTCAGCATCAGGACGGCATGGACACTGGAGTCGTGGAGCATCTTGCTGCGGTTCGTGCCGTCCTTCAGCGTCTCATCGAGGACCAGATGTTCGACGGGCGCGAGGAGCTCCTTGCTCAGGTGCCGTTCGTGCGGGTCGTGGGTGGACCCGTGACCCATCTGGCACTTGAGGTGGACCCGGCTACCGTTCCGCCGTCAACGTTCCTCGGCGGTCGCGTGCCGGGCTGCGCATGGGTGCGTGATTCCGACGGGGAACCGGTGGGCACTCTGCTGGTCTGGATCGATCGTGGCTACATCGCGGCCTTGGAGTACGGCTGGGTCACCGACCAGCTGCCGACCGAACTACCGAACGTCGAGCAGATCTACAGCTGAGGCAATTGCATCGTGTGGAGGGCTAGTCGGTGAGCGCTGCAGCGGCTCGGTCGGGATCTCGACGTCGCTACGGATAAACGGCAAGGTCGAGCCAGTTGAGCGGAAGGTTGATAAGGTCAGGCTGGTCGATTTCGAAGTTGGTGATGAGCTGGCAGTTCAGGTCGAGGCTGGCTTGGCCGATGGGCTTGCCGCAGACCTCGAGCCAGATCATGGCGGTGCCGGTCCACTCTGGCGGCGCCGTCAGGACGAAGGAGCATCCGGGTCGACATCCGCAACGGCCGTGGAAGAACTGCGTCGGCAGCGAAGCTGCAAGATCGTCGTGACCGAGTTCGCGAAGCAAGCCGACTAAGCAGGCGGTCACCTCCGGCAATGCTGCTGCCATGGTGGGCCGTACATCGGGTGCTGTCATGGCAGGGGCGTTCTCACAGCTGCGGCATCGGTGAGACTTGCGGACCGTGAACCGCGCGACTCGCCTCGTCCCAGGCGTCTGTGGTGATCAGCATGACCATGCGGTGTTCGCCGTCCAGAGCGGAGATCCAACTTTTCGAGTCGTCCAAGGCGGCGGACAACTCGGCGTCGGTCAACGGCGTTGAGTGCTCTTCGACGGCGATCCAGCCAATGTTCACCAGGTCGAGGACAACTGCGGCAAAACGTTCGATCAATCGATCCTTGTCGGCGTCGGTCAGATCCGAGGGAGTTCGTGTGCTTCCGGTCTCTGCCCAGCGTTGCCTAGCTCTCCACTCGTCCATGACGTTGACCAGAGATGCTTCTTCCGCGGCGGTGATCATCACGGCCCGTTGCTCGGCCGTCAGCGTGCCCCACAGGCTCATGCGCTGATCTTTACATCGGGCCGGCGAAGGCTCACAACAATTCATTCAAGTCGGCCAGACCACGGGTTTGCAGGCCGTCGACCAGCCGACTAGCGAGAAGCTCGGCGGCGTCTCGGTTCGGATTGCGGATCTTGATCGGGTCGCGGCCAGGTGCGTCGACTGCACGGCCCAACCGTCCACGGAACATCACCCGGTGCGCAAGCCATCGTCCGAAGGCGCTTGCCACGGTGCAGCACGTGAAGCTGTGGTTGGCCGGCGCTGTCGGTTCGATCGGGACGTCACCCGATTTCAGGTTGCTCCGGTGCGTCGACGGTGATCCGGCGAATCGGTCGACGCACGGGGTTCCGCCGGATCGCTCGATGCGTACGAATAGGTGGTGGTCGACGGATATTGCCGAGGCCGTGAGTCGTCGTGGTAGGCGGCATCAGTCAATGTGGTGGCACGCCCAGGGGGCGCGAACGTCAATCGAATAATGGTGCGCCACGTTTGTACTCTCCGGACATGGATCAGCAGGAGTACAAGCTTGTCGAGGCGCGGGAGCAGGCCAAATGGGTTGCCTTCCTGGCCACCGGTGTCGCGATCGTCGGCTGGATCTTCGTGGGCCGGAGCCTCAACGCTGTGCTGGTTGGCGCTTCGCACGGCGGACTGGGTTACGTGCTTGCCGGTTGGCTGGCGCTGGCTATCTTTGCAACGGTCATGGCAGGAGCCGGTTTCGTTATCGCTTGGGTGTCGTCGGCTCTTGCTCGTTACGAGAGACGATGACCTCTTCGTTATGGAGCCGTATGGCTGATCAGATACCGTGACGGCGAGTAGTCGATCTTCCAGTCGGCGTACACGCCGAGGAAGCCGTCGCTCAGGCACCGTAGCCCGAGGCTGATCCAGCGAACCTCGCCGTCGTCGTGGAGGGCATAGCCGACAGCGACGGCGAAGGACTCGTTACCGCACGGGCAGGCGCATTCGGCTAGTTCTGCTTCGTCGGCCTACTCGGCGCTGTCAGCGATGTCGTGGATCGCTTGGCATTCGCCACGGTGAGATCGGTGAAGTCTTCGCCTCGCCAATGCCGGTCGGTCTTGTCGATCACGCAAATAGCTTGCCTCGGCTGGAAAGCGCGCAGCAAAGTGGTGGGCGGACCGGTGGCAGAGTCTGGACGATTGCGGCGCCTTGTGTCGAGAAGCCTGCGTACAGGTGGCACGAGGCGTGTGGGGCTTCGGGCGTACGCGCCTGCCCTACCAGGGGTTCGAATCCCCTTCGGTCCGCAGGGATGATTCGTGCCGATGGGCTATCGGCGGCTGGTGGCGTACTCGGCGAAGAGGCCGTCGAGGATGCGCTTGGCGGTCACGGCGTCTTCGTCGTCGGGGTCGTCGTAGCACCAGGAGTAGGTGGCGAGCGTCTTCCACAGTGCCCAGCCGCGTCCACGTGCCCAGGTCGCGTCGTCGACGGACAGCCGCTCCCGGAACGCCTCGCTGCCCTCGGTGGTCAGCAGTGTCCAGGCGATCGCGAGGTCGCAGGCGGGATCGCCGACACCGCACGTGCCGAAGTCGATGACGGCGGCGAGCTGCCCGTCGTCGAGCAGGAGGTTGCCGCGGGCCACGTCGCCGTGGAACCACGTCGGCTTGCCGTTCCAGGGTGCGTCCAGCGCGGTCTTCCAGATCTCGCGGGCCAGTTCGACGTCGAGGTGGCTGTCGAGCGCGGTGAGCGATCGGTCGACTTCCGGTTGGTAGGTACGCAGTGTTCCGCCTCGGTACCAGTTGTGCAGTCCGGGGCCGGGGCCGTCGGTCGGATCGACACGCTGGAGGGCTACCAGGAACTCGGCGAGGTCGACGGCGAACCGGATGGGGTCGACGATGTCGTTCGGGTTCGACTGTGAGCCGTCGAGCCAGGGATAGATCGACCAGGAATAGGGATAGCCGGAGCCGGGCCGGCCTATCGCCAGCGGAACTGGGATCGGGAGCGGGAGCTGCGAAGCGAGTTCGGGCAGCCAGCGGTGCTCCTTGTCGACTGCCAGGGCGTACTCGGCTGCGCTGGGCATCCGCACCGACATCTGGGAGCCGAGGTGGAACGTCCAGTTGTCCCAGCCGCCGTTGGCCACCGGTTCGACCGGGAGGTCGGCCCATTCGGGGAACTGGTTCGCTACGAGATGGCGTGCCACATCTGTCTCGATGGTGATGCGTTGCGGGACGGGCCCGAGGTCCGGTGTGTCGCTCACGGGGGAATGCAAGCCGACCAGGGCGACTGTCGGCAAGGTGTTTTCGTCAGGGTGCGCGGCGGCCGGTCGGCGAGCGATCTGGCGAATGGCCGGGGTTGTTCTGGTGCCATTGCCAGACTTGGCGTCGGGCTTCGGGCGTATCGAGGAGGAGGAGTCCGCGGATCGCCCAATCGCGCAGGGACTCGTCGTCGTTGTGTAATTCGGCGGTGAGGAGCGGGAGCGCCAGCTCCGACTTGGCGTCGCCGATCAGTTCGAGCAGCCAGCACCGGGTGCCGTGCTCCGTCTCGGTGTGGAACTCTGTGATCAGGTCCTCGACATGTTCTGAGGCGAGTTCCCGGAGGCGATGGAAGCCATCCTCGGCGGTCTGCGGATCGCGACGGCGCATCTGCTGTAGTGCACGCCGGAACTCGTTGCTCATCGGGCGAGGGTACCGATAAGTCTGCGGTGGCACTTTTTGTGCCAGGGTCTTGGGTGAGACCGCGTTATCCCGGATGTTGCGGTCTCCGTGCTGGTCGGCGCCTGGTTCGGTGCCTTCGCGATCACTAAACTGGACGCATGTTCGAAGACGGCGCTGCGGGGGATCTGGTCGATCCGTTGAGCGATGTGTCGTCTTTGGATGGTGGGGCGCGGGTGGACGCTCTGTGTGAGGTGGCGCGTTCGGTGGCTCGGGAGCAGGCGCGGTTGTTGGAGGCGATGGCGGCTGTTGCGGCCACGTCGACCGGTATCGGGTTCGATGCCGACGAGGTCGCGTTCGCGTTGTGTCTGCCCCGGGTGTCTGCGCAGAACCAGGTGGCTCTCGCATTGGATCTGACGCGGCGGTTGCCGCAGGTGTTGGCGGCGTTGCGGGCGGGGCGGATCTGTCTGGCGCGGGCTCGGGTGTTCTCTGACGTGCTGATGTCGGCCGGTGATGTGCTGGCGGGGGAGTTGGCGGATCGGTTCCTGCCGCCTTCGCAGGTGTGGACGGCGTCGCAGGTGCGGTCGCGGTTGCTCAAGGCGCTGCTGGATGCCGATCCGTCGGCGGCCAAGGTGCGGTATGAGCGGTCGGTGGAAGAGCGGCGGGTGTCGTTGTCGCGCAACGACGACACGACCGCCTGCTTGTCCGGGATCTTCCTGCCGCCAGTGAAGGCGGCTGCGGCGTTCGAGCGGGTGGATGCGATCGCCCGTGGGTTGAAGCGTGATGGCGAGGCTCGGACGTTGGAGCAGTTGCGGGCGGATGTGTTCTGCGATCTGCTGGCTGGGATATCGCCGGCGTCGGGGCCGATCGTGCGCGCGGGGGCGGTCGAGCTGCTGGTGCCCCTCGCAACGTTGGCCGGGTTGTCGGACGCTGCGGGCACGTTGGCTGGGTATGGGCCGGTGGTTGCGGACATCGCGCGGCAGGTCGCCGCCGCCCAAGCCGCTCGGCCGAGCCAGGCGACTCAGCTGAGCCGCGACACCCTGCCGAGCCAGGCGGGTCCAGCGCGCGAACGGGGCGAGGGCACGCAAGCGGAGCAGATGATCGCGGAGGCGGCGGGGGGCGTGGTCGCGCCGCCTCCGACGATCCAGTGGCGTTACCGGGTCCATGACGACGACGGCACTCTGCTGTTTCACGGTGTCACCCGCGCCCGACCAGCCCTGCCCTCTGCTCCGGTGGCTGGCGTGGACGCTGCGCGGGAAGGCGGCTCGCACGCTGGAGCGGAGGCTGTCTCGAACGCTGGATCGGCGGCTGGCCCGTGTGGCGCGACCGTCGCTGGAACGCCATCGACCCGCCCGACTTCCGGATGGGCATTTACCGAACCGGTGCGGGGAAAGGTACCTGGGCTTCCGGAGATCGTTCCAGCGGACGACGCGGCATCGATCCGGCCGGCTCGCCCGACCAACACCGGGCCGACATCGCGGCCCCAGTCCGACCCCAAGCATCAGACCGTGCCACTTCAGCGCAAGCGGGCAGACCGCCCGACCCCGTGCCCGCCGGTGCAGGACGACGACACCGCACGCTTCCCCAACGCGAAGCTGCGCAGCTGGGTCAACGCCAGAGACGTCACCTGCCGAGCACCCGGCTGCACCGCACCGGCAAGATCCTGCGACACCGACCACACCATCGACCACGCCGACGGTGGGCGTACGCGGCACGACAACCTGGGCTTGCTCTGCCGCCATCACCACCGGCTCAAACACGAGGGCGGCTTCCAGCTCACCCAACCCGAACCCGGCCACCTCCACTGGACCAGCCCCAATGGGCGCACCTACGAAGCGTTACCCGAACCGCCGTAGGGTGACCGGGAAGCGAGTGCTTACGGCTGGAAGACGTCCACGTTCAGGCCTTGGTAGATGCCGCAACAGACGCAGATCGCCGTCAGCGGCAGGATGACCAGCAGCAGAAAGATCGTCCATCGGGCGCGACGGCTGCGGGGTTCGCGGTAGCTCCGGCGAGGGTCGGTGCTCACGGCGTAACCCTAGTGGCATGCTGGCGACGTGACGATCTACAAGCTTCTGCGGCCGGCTGAGTGGTCGGAGTTCCAGGCGGCGGGGGAGTTCGACGGTACGCCGTTCGACCACGAGAGCGGCTTCATCCACTGTTCGTCGCGGGAGCAGGCGCAGTCGACGGCGTTGCGGGTCTTCGGCCCCGGTACGCCGCTGGTCGTCCTCGCCGTCGATGAGGAATCGCTGGGCGACGCGGTGAGGTGGGAGCTGGCGCCCAATCGCGGTGAGGAGTTTCCGCACATCTACGGGACGTTGCCGTTGACCGCGGTGACCGGTGTCTACGAAGTGGACGACGCGGGCGTACTGGACGAGGTGCTGCCGAGCTAATCCTTCTCGCAGGCGATCCCGTCGTGGTCGCGGTCGAGGCCGTAGATGTCGCTGCCGACGACCCGAGCGGTGCCGGTGAGGTAGGCGGGGCCGTCGCCACTCCCGCCCGCGCAGTCGACGTCGGAGGCGATCGGCACGCAGGCGCCGGCGTAGTTCGGATCGCACGAGCGCTTCGGAGAAGCTGAGCGCTTGGGTGAAGCCGAGCGCTTGGGCGAAGCCGTGGTCCGCGAGGGACTAGGGGAGGGACGCAGCGTCGGCGGCGCGGCTGCCGAGGGGGCGATGGCGACCGCCGACTGGACCGCAGCAGGGCTCTGGGTATTGGCGGGCTTGGAGTTGGTCGGCGCCGCAACGGGATCGGCGGCCAACGCGGACACGATGAGGCCGATGCCGCAGATCCCGCCGATCACCGCGGCGGTGACGCCGACAATCAAGGCACCGTTCGCCTGTGAGGATTTGCTGGACGACATGGGTGGAACTCTGCTCTCCGGGCAGAGGCTCAGGAAAGCGGGAGTTCGGTCACTGGCCGCGAAGAGATCGGCCCAGGCCACGCCCGCCGAAGATGCCCGGCGACGGGCCGAAGATGCCTGGTCGAACCGCCGAAGATGCCCGGTGGAGCGCTGAAGATGCCTGGCCGAGCGGCTGAAGATGCGTACCCGCGGGAGTGAGGAAAGTCAGAAGGACGTCAGCGCAGGATCTCCTGGACGCGGGCGGTGGCGCGGGACAGCTCCCGGCTGCCCTGGGTCATCTCGTCGTTCGACTTGAGCAGCAGCCCGCTGTCGGCCTTCTCGGCTCCGGCGACGCAGTCGAGCGCTGCCTTCTCGTAGCGGTCCAGGGAGGCTGCCCAGGACTTCTGGGCTTGCGCGTCGGGCAGCGGGGCGTACGCCTGCGCGGCGTCCACGTCAGACTTCAGGGTGCTGCAGCCGGCCTTCACGGCGGGTAGATCCGTTGCGGTGGCGGCTTTCGCGATCGCCTCGAAGTCGTTCTGCAGCGCGGTGAGCCGCTTGTCACCACCGTGGGTGAACCAGTCGGCGATGGCCTGCTGCTTCTGCGGGTCTCCGGAAGGCCCGGCTGCGGAAGGCCCGGCTGCGGAAGGCCCGGCTGCGGAAGGCCCGGCTGCGGAAGGCCCGGCTGCGGAAGGCCCGGCTGAGGACGGACTCGCTAAGGACGCACCAGCCAAGGGGGCCGTGGCGGGGCCCACGAGCAGGGCGGCACCGGCGATCAGCGTAACGAGAAGACTCATGAAAACACCCCCGACACCCGCGCACCCCAAGGGCGAAGAATCCCCAGAATACGCCTATATCGGCGACTCCAACCGCGACTCCTTCAGCGACTCCAACCGTGCGCGAGAAAGTGCCGCCGCCAGTGCGGAGGAGTCGAAGGCGACGTCGTGGAGGTCGCCGAGTGCCTGTTCGACGAGGGCGTACAGGGCGCCGGGGGCGGCGGACAGGGCGTGTTCGAGGGTGGCGGCGGCGAGGTGGGCGCGCGGATCGTCGGGTGGGGCGGCGATCAGTGCCGTGTGCGCGCGGAGGGCCGACGTCCGGAGGACGGCAATCAGATCGGTGTCAACGGGGCGTTGACGATTGAGTAAGCCGCACAGTCTCAGGTACCGCTGTTCGGCCGCCTGACGGGAGCCGACGCCGATCGTCGCGGCGATCCGGGTCCAGGAGATGCCGGCCGAACGCAGGTCGGCGATCAGTCCTCGTTCCAGCGAGTCGAGGTCTTTGCGGGCCGCCGCGAGCCGGCCGAGTGCGGCCAGCCGGTCGGCTGTGGAGGCGTCGTCGCGGGTCACGGCCGCGGTCACGGAGTCGTAGGCGCGCGTCATTGCCGCAGCGTACCGCAGTCAACGGAAAGTTGACCTTGGCAGCCAGGGGAACGACCACTAGCTTGAGCGCATGTCACTCAAGATGCGACGCGATAGGAACGTGCCGCTGTTCATCGGCGTCTCGATCGCCTCCGGCTTCGGTGGGTCGGCGATGTCGTTGACGGCCACGGTGTGGGTGCTCGCGTTGAGCGGCTCCAGCGAGCTGGCGGCGCTGGCCGGGTTGTGCGTCTACCTGCCGACGCTGTTCGGGCCGCTGCTGGGGTCGCTTGTGGACCGGGTGCCGCGACGGCGGTTGCTGATCTGGACCAGTCTGGTGCTGGCGGCCGGGCTGTCCAGTCTGCTGTTGGTGCGCGAGCGTGGTGACCTGTGGCTGCTCTACGCGGTGATGCTCGCGTACGGGGTGAACTATGTGCTCAACGACGCGGCCGAGTCGGCATTGCTGCCGAGCGCGGTGGAGCCGGCGGTGCTGGGCCGGTTGAACGGCTGGCGGATGAGCGCGCAGGAGAGCATGAAGATCGTCGCTCCGCTGGCCGGCGCGGGCCTGTTCGCGTGGCAGGGCGGGGGCGCGGTCGCGATGATCTGCGCGGCGACGCTGGTGCTCTCGTCGGGTCTCTATGCGCTGATCAGGGCCGATGAGCCGCCGCGCCGCCCCCGGACGCGGGTTCGGCTGACCACGTTGGCCGGTCCGGTCAAGCGAACTGTGGGGATCGCGGCGACGGCGGTGGCGATGTCCGGCTTCGTCACCGCCGCCCAGTTGGAAGTGGTGACCGTCCAGCTCGGGCGGCCCGCGAGCTTCGTCGGCGTACTGGCGTCGTTGCAGGGCGCTGGCGCCATCGTCGGCGGGCTGCTCGCGGGCCGCTTCCTGGATCGGCTGTCGGAGATCCGGTTCGGCGCGCTCGGGGCGGCGCTGTTCACCGTCGGGCTCGTCCTGCGCGGCCTGCCGTGGCTGCCGGGCGTGGTCGCCGGGGCGGTGATCGCGGGCGTCGGTCTGCCGTGGACGGTGGTCGCCGCGATGACCGCCGTCCAGCGCCACACCCCCGGCGAGATGCTCGGCCGCGTCTCGGCCACGGCCACGACGCTCACCTTCGCGCCGCTGGCCGCGGCCATCCCGGCCGGTGCGGGCCTGGTCGCCGTCGCCGGCACCCTGCCCGCGCTGGCCATCTCCGCTTTACTCCTCTTGTACGCCGTGAGCAGCGCTCGCCCATTCATGGGCGGAACCGGCGTGCAGCGCGGCGTAGACGCGGTCCCGCAACAGATTCGCGTCGGCGGCGGTGAGGGTGCGGGACGGGTGCCGGAGGATCAGGCGTAGGAGCACGTTCTTCTGCCCGGGGGCCAGGCCCATCCGGTCGCGCGCCGACGGGGGCAGGTCGTCGTAGGGGGTGGCGGAGACGACGGACACCTCCTCGACGGCGTCGGACGCCGGGCCCAGCGTTGTGCGTACGACATCGCCTAGAAGTTCGGCGTCGAGTTCGTCGCCGACGGCGAGTGACAGGTCGCGGCGCGTGGGCGGATGGTTGGAGACGGCGCGGTAGGGCCGCAGGTCGAGCATCTGCCCGGCCACCCGCGGGTCGGGATCGCGCAGCAGCCGGATGTCAGGTACGCCCTTGGCGAGCATGGTGAGCCGGTCGAGACCGAGCCCCATCGCGAGGCCGGACCCGGCGGGCAGCCCGGCCGCCGCGAGCACCTCGGGGTGGGCCAGTCCGCATTCGCCGATCTCGACGTCGCCGTCTTCGGTCCGCACGTAGATCTCGCGGCCCTCCACCGTGTACGGATGGACGCTGGGCGGGGTGTGCCAGGTGCGGCCGGGCAGCACCGCCTCGACGACCGCGCGGATCATGGTGGTCAGATCGTCCGAGGTCAGCGGCGGTCCGGCGGGCCGGATCAGCCACAGGTCGTGCTGGTGCGGCTGGCCGACGTGGTGCCGGTCGATGACGTCGCGGCGGTAGCAGATCCCCGGCACGCTGAGCAGCACGTCGCCGGTGGTCTGCTGGAGCAGGGCCGGGATCCGGGCGGTGGTGTGCGAGCGGAGCATGCGGCCGTCGCCGGCGTAGTGGCTGTACCGGCGGTCGCGGGTGACGTCGTCGGGCCGATAGCGCAGGCGGTCATAGTTGTCGGCGACGGTGACGATCCGGGGGCCGGGATCTCGGCGGACCGGGACCGGCCAGGTCGCGGCCAGAGCGTCTTCGAGCCGGCGGACGACTTCTTGCACGGCGTGCGGACCGGCGGCGGGGTCGGTGAGGTCGCGAACGGCGAGCAGCCGCTCCAGCGGGGTGGTCATGAGTGTCCTCCATCGATGCGCGAACGGGCGCGCCGTCGACGGGGAGGCTGTTACCGAACGCGGCGCGCGAACGTCGGCCCACCGGAGAACCGGGGGCACGTAAATCGCGGCGTGCTCGCACTCATGCACATATTCTCGGCCGTCATCCAGGACTTTCGCAACCGCGTTCCTTTGGCGCGACCGGCGAATCGGGCATACCGTCGAGTGGTGCGGGATCCGATCCATGACGATGCGATCCGCGAGGACCTGGACGACCTGGGCCTGCGGCACTTCCTCGACGTCCGCGCGACGGTCCGGCCGATGCTGGCCGGTCTCGCCGGGCGGCAGCGTACGGCGTTCGCGGCCGCGGTGGCCGACCGGTTACAGCACGAGCACCACCAGCTGCCCGATCAGGAGCGGGCGGCGATCGTGTGCCACTGGCGGCCGGTCCTCGAAGTCGTCTGGGACGGCCTGTGCGGCCGCCGGGACGGCAAGCAGTCGGTCGCCGAGGTGGCCGAGGCGGTCGGCGCGTTCTATCTGAGCCCGGCGTACCAGAAACCGCATGACAATCCGGCCGACGCGGTGGATCACGCGGCGATGGCCGCCTTCTACGCCGCCGAGTGCTACCTGCACGGCTGTGCCGAGTTCGCGATGTGGGCGGGCTGGCGCGGCTTCGACTACGCCTCCGTGCTGGCCGGCGACGACCGGGACTGGCCGCACCGCAAGCCGCCGCGCGTACGCCTGGAGAGCTGGGAACTGGCTCATCCGGCGATCCAGGCCGAGCTGGACCGGCAGCTGACCGACCTCGAACTGCTCGACGAACAGGGCTGGACCCTCGACGACACCGCCGACGGCTGCCGGGATTTGGTCGACAAACTTCGCGGAGAGGCATGAATCTCCGCGGCGCTCTTGCGTACGCTCCCCAGACTTGATGTCATCGATATCAGAGGATGTCGAAGGTGACGGAGCCATGACCGAGCGGCTGAGGGTGATCCTGGGAGTGCACGACTCCCTGTCGGGGTTGCGGGCGCTACGCCGGGCGGTCGGCGAAGCGCGGATCCGCGCCGCCGAACTGCACGCGGTGCGTGCTTGGATGCCGACCGCGGGCGGTTATTACGCCCCCACGGTGCGGATCTGGGAGTCCGAACTGGACGCGGCCGCCAAAGCGGAGATCCGGCACGCGTTCGACACGGCGATGGGCGGTCTGCCCCGGGATGTCGACCTGCGCCTGGTGACCGTCCAGGCCCTGCCCGGCCCGGCGCTGGTCGAGTACGCGTACCGCGACGACGACCTGCTCGTGGTGGGCGTCGGGCGGCCAGGGCGGCTGGCCCGGCTGGCCGGTCGCGGCGGCACCTCGAAATACTGCCTGAACCGGGCGTTGTGCCCGGTCCTGATGGTGCCGCCGGACCGGTTCGCCACCGAGTGCACGCGGGTGACCGCGACCGATCTCACGCGCTCGCTCGGCGCTGCCTGACCGCTGGGATCAGGCGTCCAGCCAGGCCTGGAAGGCGTCGAAGCGGTAGTCGCGGCCGAGGAAGTCCCGGATCAGCTCAGCCGCCGGCGCCGAGCCGCCACGCCCGATGACGGTCTGCCGGTAGCGGCCCGCCGGGCCGGTCGCGAGCAGGTCGTCGGGGTCGAAGGCGGTGAACAGGTCCTTGGCGATCACCAGCGACCACATGTACGTGTAGTACATCGCGGAGTAGCTGTTGAGGTGGCCGAAGGAGAGGTGGAACTTCGACCCCGCCGGGTGTCGGAACGGGGTGTGCAGCTCCATCAGCTCCTTCTCCACCGCCGGAATGTCGAGTGTGGACGGATCGCGGCGGTGCAGTTCCAGGCTGAGCGCGGCGTAGAACATCTGCTGGCGTACGGACATGCCCTTGCCGAACTCCTCGGCCGCCCGCATCGCCGCCACCGTCTCGGCCGGCAGGATCTCGCCGGTGTCGGCGTGCCGGGCGAACCGGGCGAGCACGCCGTGGTCGCGTACCCACTCCTCGAGCAGCTGCGACGGGGCCTCGACGAAGTCCCACTCCACGCTGACCCCGCCGACGCCGCTCCAGCGGCCGGCGCTGGCGAAGATCTGGTGCAGCAGGTGGCCGAACTCGTGGAAGAACGTCCGCACGTCGGTCGGCTGCAACAGGGCGCGGCCGTTGGCCGGGTTGGGCAGGTTGCACAGCAGCGTGCACTCGGGCGTACGCCCCTGCTTGCCGACGACCATGGTGAACATCGCGGCGTGGCTGAACTTGTCGGCCCGCGGGTGCATGTCGAGGTAGATGCGGCCCAGCACCGTCCCGTTCTCGACGACGTCGTACGCCTCGACCTCCGGATGCCACACCGGCTGCTCGACCGGGCGGAACTCGACGCCGAACATCTGCGCCGCGACCGCCATCAGCCCGTCCTTGACGGCGTTGTACTCCAGGTACGGCCGGACCGTCTGGGAGTCGAAGGCGAACTGCTCCGCGCGTACGCGGTCGGTGAGGTAGTTGTTGTCCCACGGTTCGACGGTGTCGGCGGTGGGATCGTCGGCGCGCTTGCGCTCCAGCAGCACCGCGTAGTCGCGGCCGCTGCGGTCGCGGGCGGCGTCGGAGATGCGGGCCACGAAGTCGGCGATCGCCTGCTCCGAGCCGATCATCTTGTTGGCCGTGACGAAGTCGGCCCAGGTCGCGAAGCCGAGCAGGCCGGCCAGCTCGCGCCGCAGCTCCAGCAGGCGCCGCAGGTTGGCCTCGTTGTCGGGGAAGCCGCGCATCGTGTTGAGCCGCCACAGCTGCTCGCGGGCCGCGGCGTCGCGGGAGTACGTCATGAACGGGATGTAGTCCGGATAGTCGGTGGTGATCCGGACCAGGCCGTCGTCGCCGGCCTGGTGGGCGGCCACGTAGTCGTCGGGCAGCCCGGCCAGCGCGCTCGGCGGGACTTCGGCGGTGCGCGTGTCGGAGGCGATCGTCCGTTCGAACGCCTGACCGGTGGCGGTCAGCTCGTCCTGCAGCGCGCGTACGCGAGCCCGGGTCTCGTCGTCACGGTCGACGCCGGCCAGGCGCATGTCGCGCAGCACCCGGCCGACCCAGTGGCGGGTGGCCGCGTCCTCGGCGGTCAGGTCGAGCCCGGCGAGGGTCTGGTACACCGCCGGGTCGAGGGAGATCTCGGTGAGCCGTTTGTCGATGTCCTGCTGGACGGTGGCGGCGGTGGCGCGGACGTCCGCGTCCGGGTGGGCCATCTGGGCCAGCTTGGCCAGGTTGCGGACCCGGCTCAGGGACGACACGGCCTCGTCGTACGCGGTCAGCGTGCCGGTGGCGAGGAACTCGTCGAGGTGGTCGGCGGCGGTGGCCACCGTTTCGTCGGCGGCGGTGGTGAGCGCGTCGGAACCGCCCGCCACGAGGGCGGCGGCGGAGGAGGTGTCCTGCATATCCGCAACCGTAGCGTTCCGCCAGACCGCACCGCCGCCCCGCGCGCCGGTGGTAGAACTAGCACGTGGGCATCGTGTCGCCGGGATTCTCCGGCCGCCGCCAGACGTCCGGGCCGAAGCTGCCGCCCGGCCAGTACCTCACCCAGGACTTTCCCGTGCTCTCGGCCGGGCCGACGCCCCGCGTCGCGCTCGACTCGTGGGAGTTCGCGGTGATCACCGAGACGGGTGAACGGCACACCTGGTCGTGGGCGCAGTTGCAGCAGCTGCCCGCCGAGGACTTCACCGTCGACATCCACTGCGTCACGAAGTGGTCGAAGCTGGGCACGCAGTGGCGCGGGGTGGCGATCGAGACGCTGCTGGAGGACGTCGAGACGGCGGCCGACTTCACGCTCGCGCACAGCTACGGCGGCTACACCACCAACGTGCCGCTGGACGACCTGCTCGACGGGCAGGCGTGGATCGCGTACGAGTTCGAGGGCGAGCCGCTGGCTCCCGAGCACGGCGGCCCGGCCCGGCTGGTGGTGCCGCATCTGTACTTCTGGAAGTCGGCCAAGTGGGTGCGCGGTCTGCAACTGCTGCTGGAGGACGAACCCGGATTCTGGGAGACGGCCGGGTATCACGACTACGGAGACCCATGGCGCGAACAGCGGTATCAAGGCGACTGACCTGGCGCGCGGCCGAGCTGCGGGAGGTGCGCGGCGAGACGTCCAGCGCGCACTCGCTGATCTTCGAGGTGCCCGGCTGGCCCGGTCATCTGCCCGGTCAGCACGTCGACGTGCGGCTGACCGCCGAGGACGGCTACTCGACCGAACGCAGCTACTCGATCGCGTCGGCGTTCACCGATCACCACGATCTCGTCGAGCTGACGGTGCAGCGCATACCCGACGGCGAGGTGTCGCCGTACCTGGTCGACGTGCTCCAGCCCGGGATGCGGGTCGAGCTGCGCGGCCCGGTCGGCGGCTGGTTCGTGTGGCGCCCCGCCGACACCGCGCCGGTGCTGCTGGTCGCCGGCGGCTCCGGGGTGGTCCCGCTCATGGCCATGATCAGAGCCCGCGCCCAGGCCTCGGTCCGCGTTCCGTTCCGGCTCGTCTACTCCACGCGTACGCCGGAAGACGTGCTCTATGCCGACGAGTTGCGCCGCCGTGCCCTGGAGGACCGCGGGCTCGACGTGACGATCGTCTACACGCGGCGCGTACCGGACGGCCACGGCCGCCCGCCGGGCCGGTTGACCGCCGCCGACCTGGCCGAATGGGGCTGGCCGCCGGACTTCGAACCGGCCGTGTTCGTCTGCGGGCCGACCGGGTTCGTCGAAGCGGCGGCCGACCTGCTGATCGACGCCGGGCACGAGCCGGCACGGATCAAGACCGAACGCTTCGGAGGAACCGATGCTTGACTACGTTGACGGCAGCTCACTGGCCGGGCCGATGCGGGAGCTGTTCGCGGTCGACGTCACCGCGGTCGAGGGCCGCTGCGCCGCGTGCGGGCTGACCGGGCCGATCGCCGCCCTGCACGTCTACGGCCATGATCACGGCCCGGGCCTGGTCGGCCGCTGCCCCGGATGTGACGAGATCGTCCTGCGGCTGGTGCGTACGCCGACGGACGCTTGGCTCGACGTGCGAGGGGCGGTGAGCCTGCGCTTCTCGCTGTGAAAACACGGGGGAACCTGGAAAACCTGGTTCGCGGCACAGACACGCGATAGGCGGCTTTGAGTCCGCTTCAAGGTTTGAGTAGGTTACTGGTACGGGTAGACCGGAAATCAGGCCGGCCATGACGGGCCGGCTGGGGTCTACGCGGATCAGCAAAGCGAGGCAACGCACTGTGAATCGCAGCGGTGACGAGCAGGCCGTGGACCCCCAGACCAAGACCACCCGCCCCCGCAGCCGATATGTCGACACGCTGCGTGCAGTCGCGATCACTCGGGTGTTTCTTCATCACACGCTGTGGATCAGCTGGCTGGCGGTGTTGTTCCCGTCGATGTTCGTGATGTTCGGGCTGGCCGGGGCGATGACCGCGGCGTCGCTCGAACGCAAGGGACCCGCCCCGACCGTACGCTCCCGGCTGCGCCGGACCCTGCCCCCGCTGTGGGCGCTCGCGGCGGTGGCGATCCCGTTGATGCTGATCAACGGCTGGCAGCACGACACGACCAACCCGCTGCGCTGGCAGGACCTGCTGTACTGGGTGCTGCCGCTGGCCAACCCGCCCGCCAGTTCCTGGGGCGGGGCGTTCACGCTGGCCCTGTGGTACATCCGGGCGTACATCTGGTTCGTCCTGCTGTCGCCGATCTTCTGGTGGTTCTTCCAGCGCTGGCCGGTCAAGACCCTGGTCGCGCCGCTGACCGGTGCGGTCCTGCTCTACTCGCCGCTGGTCCCGCTGCCGGTCAACCGGGTCGGCGACGTCATGTGGTCGACGGCCTCCTACGGCACGGCCTGGATGCTCGGCTTCGCGCGGCACACCAGGCTGCTCGACCGGATCCCGGTCTGGATATGCGCGGCGGCGGCCGGCGTACTCGGTGTCGCGGGCTACTTCTGGGGCGCGGGGCAGGGCGGCTTCCCGTTCGCCGACCCGATCGCGGAAACCTTGTGGGGCACCGGCTTCGTGCTGCTGGCGTTGCGTGCCCGGCCGACGCTGGCCTGGCTGGACAAGTTCCCGAGACTGGCGCGCCTGGTCAGCGCGTTCAACGCGCGCGCGATCACGATCTACGTCTGGCAGCTGCCAATGCTGTTCTTGACCGGCGCGCTGCTCCAGTACGCCGGGATCACCCCGCTGACGACCGAGATGAAGATCGCGTCCTTGCTGGTCGGGGCGCCGCTGACGGCGTTGGCCGTGCTGGCCGTCGGCTGGATCGAGGACATCGCCGCCCGGCGACGCCCTGCCCTGGTGCCCGCCGTCCCCGCTCCTCGTGCCGCGCCCACGCCGCAACCGGTTGCCGCCTCGGCCTGACCCGTTCAGCTGCAGATCACGGATACGCAGGCTTCCGTCGGTCAAGGAAGCATGCGTACCCGTGATCTGCATCGAACCGGCGGGCGTCGGGAAGGCGACTGACCGCCGACGCCGAATGGCCGAGCATGATCGGCATGCGACGCTTCCTCGCCTCCGCGCTCGCCGTCGGTTCGACGGCCGCCGTCCTGCTCGTGAGCCCGGCCGCACAGGCGGCGGTCCAGGTAGACGGGTACGTGTGGGCGTACCAGCCGTCGTCGGCGAGCTACACCGCGGCCAGCGGGTACGAACGCAACTCCACCGGCGGCACGGTCGCGATCACCCGTAGTTCCGCCGGGGTCTACTCGGTGCGGTTCGCCGGGATGGCCGTCGGCGGGGGAGTCGCCCAGGTCCGCCCGTACGGCTCGGGCAACACCGCGATCTGCACGCTCGCGAGCTGGCTGGCGATCGGCGCCGACGAGGTCCTCAGCGTCCGCTGCTTCACCGCCGCCGGGGTGCCGGCCGACTCGTACTTCGTCGCGCATTTCACCAACCGCACCGCGGCGTATGGGACCTTCGCGTACTTCTGGGCGCACGACGCGTACTCCGCGACGCCGTACACGCCGAGCACCGCGTACTCCTACGACTCCACCGGCGGTTCGCCGCTGGCATGGCGGCAGTCGCAAGGCGTGTACATGGTGCAGATCCCGACCGTCGACGCGCACTACCCGGCCGACAACGACGACGGGCACTACCAGATCACCGCGTACGGGACGACGGCGGTGCGCTGCGAGGTCCACGGCGAGAACGACGAGACGCCCACCCCGATCGGCGTCTTCTGCGTCGACGCCAACGGCAACCCCGCCGACACGCGCTTCTCGATCAGCTACTCGCGTGGAGTCAACGTCCTGGGGACGATGACCACGCGCGGCAACGCGTACTTCCGGCACTCCTGGGGCGATCCCGCCTCGTACTACGCGACGGGCTTCTGGAACACCGGCGGCACACCCACGATCACCTACCTCGCCGTCGGCCGCTACCGGGTCACCTTCCCCGGCCTTTCCATTCCCTACGGGTACGCCCAGAGCGGCTCGCGGGGCGACCCGTCGACGTACTGCGCGACCGCGTACTGGGGGTCGAACGCGGTGACGGTGAACTGCTACAACAACGTCACCGACGCGTACGCCGACTCGGATTTCACCGTGGCGTTCACCAGTTAAGCGCTCAGCGAACGCCGCCGGCTGAAGATCGCGCTAGCGTCGAACGGTGACGAACACACCGGAAGGTCTCCCGCGGACGCTGGGCGAGCTGCGCGCCGCCGGCCACCACTACCGCACCGTCAAGGAGGAGCTCCGGGAGAACCTGCTGGCCCGGATGCGCTCGGGTGAGCAGCGGTTCCCGGGGATCGTCGGCTACGACGACACCGTGCTGCCCGAGGTCGAGCGGGCGCTGCTGGCCGGGCACGACATGGTGCTGCTCGGCGAGCGCGGCCAGGGCAAGACCCGGCTCATCCGTACGCTGATCGAACTGCTCGACGAGTGGACGCCGGTGATCGCCGGCTCCGAGCTGAACGAGCACCCGATGCATCCGATCAGTCCCGGGTCGGTGCGGCTGGCCGAAGAGTTCGGCGACGCGCTGCGCGTGACCTGGCTGCACCGGTCGCAGCGCTACGGCGAGAAGCTGGCCACCCCGGACACCAGCGTCGGCGACCTGATCGGCGACGTCGACCCGATCCGCATCGCGCAGGGGCGTACGCTCGGCGACCCCGAGACCATCCATTTCGGACTCGTGCCGCGTACCAATCGGGGCATCTTCGCCGTGAACGAGCTGCCCGACCTGGCCGAGCGGATCCAGGTGTCGCTGCTGAACGTGCTCGAAGAGCGGGACGTGCAGATCCGCGGCTACCAGCTGCGGCTGCCGCTGGACCTGTTCCTGGTGGCCAGCGCGAACCCCGAGGACTACACCAACCGGGGCCGGATCATCACCCCGCTGAAGGACCGCTTCGGCGCCGAGATCCGAACGCACTACCCGATCGACCTGGAGCTGGAGCTGGACCTGATCCGGCAGGAGGCCGCCCTGGTCGCGCCGGTGCCCGAGCACGTGCTGGAGGTGCTGGCACGGTTCGCCCGCAACGTCCGCGAGTCGCCGTCGGTCGACCAGCGCTCCGGGGTCTCCGCCCGGTTCGCGATCGCCGCGGCCGAGACGGTCGCCGCGTCGGCGCTGCGCCGGGCCGGGCTGCTGGGCGAGGCCGAGCCGGTGGCGCGCATCGGCGACACCGTGTCGGTGACCAGCACGCTGCGCGGCAAGGTCGAGTTCGAGAGCGGTGAGGAGGGACGCGAGTCCGAGATCCTCGCCCACCTGCTGCGGGCGGCGACCGCCGAGACGTTCCGGGCGCACCTGGCCGGGCTCGACCTGTCCGGGTTCACCGCGCTGGTCGCCGAGGGCGGCGTGATCGAGACCGGCGACCTGGTCGCGGCCGACGATCTGCTGCGGCAGGTCGGCACGGTGCCGGGGCTGGCCAAGGCGCTGGAACGGCTGGGGCTGGGCGACGGCCCGTCGCGTAGCGAGGCGGCCGCCGGGGTCGAGTTCGTCCTCGAAGGTCTGCACCTGACGCGGCGGCTGGCCAAGGATCTGACCGACGACGGGCGCGCCCGCTACCGGGGCGCCGAGCGCGGGCGCGGCTGACCATGGCCGACGGCAACAAGGCGGGCGGCAACCGGTTCCGCTACGGCCTGTGGCGCGGCGGCCCCGATCCGCTGGCCCCGCCGTACGACGTGCGGGCGGCGGTCGACGAGGTCGGCGCGGACGTGCTGAGCGGCGGCAGCCTGCGCGAGGCGCTGCGCGACCTGCTGCGGCGCGGCCCCTCTGGGCGTGGCGGGCTCGACGACCTGTCGGCGCGTGCCCGGCGGATGCGGCTGGAGGCGATGCGGCGCGGTTCGCTCGACGGGGCGGTGACCCGGTCGCAGGCGCTGCTGGATCAGGCGCTGGCGGCCGAACGGGACGAGCTGGCCGGGCGCGACGACGACGCGGCCCGGTTCGCTGAGGCCATTTTGGACAGTCTGCCGCGCTCCACCGCGCGGGCCGTCGAGGAGCTGTCCAGGTACGAGTGGGCCAGCGAACAGGCCCGGCAGACCTATCAGCAGATCCTCGACGGGCTGCGGCAGGAGGTGCTGGAGCAGCGCTTCAGCGGCCTGCGCGACGCGCTGGGCGCCACCGCGAACGATCCGGCGGCGCAGCAGCGGCTGGCCCGGATGATGAGCGACCTCAACGACCTGCTCGGACGGCACGCCCGGGGCGAGGACACGCAGGACGCGTTCGCCGCGTTCATGCGCGAGCACGGGGAGTTCTTCCCGGAGCAGCCCGGTTCGGTCGAGGAGCTGATCGACGCGCTGGCCCGCCGGGCCGCCGCGGGGGAGCAGCTGATGCGGTCGCTGTCGGCGAGCCAACGCGCCGAGCTGGCAGGGCTCATGGATCAGGCACTGGCCGGTTCCGGGCTGTCCGGGCAGATGGCGGAGCTGACGGCCAACCTGCGGGCGCTGCGACCCGACCTGCCGTGGGACCGCCAGTCTCGCGTACGCGGGCAGGAGCCGCTCGGCTACGGCGAGGCGGCCGGCGCCCTCGGCGAGATCGCCGACCTCGACGAGCTGATCGAACAGCTGGCCCAGGAGCATCCGGGGGCGACCCTGGACGACGTGGACGTCGAGGCGGTCGAGCGGAACCTGGGCCGCGCCGCCGCCGACGACGTACGCCGCCTGCGGGAGCTGGAGCGGGAACTGCGCCGGCAGGGCTGGGTCACCCGGGGCGCCGACGGGCTCACGTTGAGCCCCAAGGCTTTGCGGCGACTCGGGGGCACCGCGTTGCGCCGCGTGTTCGCCGATCTGGCCGAAGGCCGGCGGGGCCAGCACGACCTGCGCGACGCGGGCGCTGCGGGCGAGGTGACCGGGGCGTCGCGGCTGTGGGCGTACGGGGATGAACAGCCCTTGGACGTGGTGCGGACGGTGACCCGGGCGGTGACCCGTCGGGGCGCGGGCGTCCCCGTGACCTTGCAGGTGGACGACTTCGAGGTGGCCGAGACCGAGCGGCGGGCGTCGGCGGCGGTGGCGCTGTGCGTCGACCTGTCGTTCTCGATGATGGCCGACGGCCGGTGGGGGCCGATGAAGCAGACCGCGCTGGCGCTGTCGCATCTGGTGGCCACGCGGTTCCCGCAGGACGCGCTGCAGATCGTCGGGTTCAGCCGGGTGGCCGGGGTGCTGTCGCAGCAGGAGCTGGCGGCGGTCGAGCCGGACTTCGTGCAGGGCACCAACCTGCAGCACGCGCTGCGGCTGGCGGCGCGGCATCTGCACCGCCATCCGGGGTTCGAGCCGGTGGTCCTGATCATCACCGACGGCGAGCCGACGGCGCACCTGGACACCGACGGCGAGGCGGTGTTCTCGTGGCCGCCGATGCACGAGACGGTGCAGGCGACGGTGGCCGAAGTGGACGGTCTGACCCGCTCGGGCGCCACGCTGAACTTCTTCATGCTGGGCGAGGATCCCGGGCTGCGGCGGTTCGTCGACGCGGTGGCGCGGCGCAACGGCGGGCGGGTCTTCACCCCGGAGGCGGAGGAGCTGGGCCGATACGTAGTCTCGGACTACCTGCGGGCGCGGCGTGGCCGGCGCGGCTGACGGCGGTAGGTATACCTAGATCGCGGTGAGCCGATCTAGGTAGGCCGGGCCAGCCAAGATAGGTAATCGCTCCTGATGGCCTATGCCCCTTACTCAGGCAACATATTCCTTGTCGAACGAAGAAGCAAGACCTGGCACCACGACAAGGAGTCCACAATGTTCACCTCGCCGCAGACCGTCCTCGAACTCGCGAAGCTCCACCACCAGGAACTCGTGGCCGAGGCGCAGCGCAACCGCCTGTCCGCCCGCGTACGCAGAGCCGCTCGCCAGCGCTCCGCTCGCGCGCATAGTCAGACGGTCTGACCCTGCACAGCTGAGCGGGCCGCTCCGGATTCGTCCGGGGCGGCCCGCTTCTGGTATCCCGACCACCACGCCTCGGCGGCTTCGGCCAGCGACGGCGTCGGCGCGGTGACCCGCTGCTGATCGAGCGAGCCGAGCCAGCGGCCGAGCAGGTCGGCGATGGTGCCCCGGTCCTGCGCGGCGACCGCCGGCCGCGTGGCGAAGTAGGCGATCAGCTCCGCGCCGTGCGGGTTGTCCGCGTCGCAGCGGGGGCACAGGCCGACGCTACGGCCCGCCGACGTGATCCGGGCGGTGAGGCAGAGCCGCTCCCCGCAGAGGTCGCATCGCCCACCCGCTACGCTCACCTGCACCGAAGTCATCTCACTCCCGCCCGCGTCATCCGCAAATGCTGCGGAATGACCTTATCCTTCGGCGGGGCCAGGTCAGCTCAGGGTGTCGACCGACACCTGCCAGAGCCGCTGCGCGGCCTCCGGGTCGAGGGCGTACGCGGCCACGCCGACGCGCGTGCCCGGCTGGTTGGGCTCGGCCTCGGTGCAGTTCTCGAAGTAACGCCCGCCGATCCCGTCGAGCAGTGGCGAGGCCGCGAGCAGCACGGACGTGGCCGCACCCTGCTCGGTGGTCTTCCACTGCATCGCTCCGGTCCCGCCGCTGCGGGCCCGCATCGCCATGAGGTCCTCCTCGGTGACGTGGCGCTGCAGGTTGGTCCGGATCGCTCCGGGCATCAGCGAGTTGGCGTAGATCCCGTCGTCGGCCCAGCGGCCGGTCAGCTCCAGCGCGAACAGGATGTTATGTTGGCCGTCTTGGACTGCCCGTACGCCTGCCACGGGTCGTAGGGGCGCCGCTCGAAGTGGATGTCGTCGAACACGACCGGCGAGTTGAGGTGACCGGCCGAGCTGACCGAGACGACCCGGGCGCCACCGGCGGCGGCCAGTGCCCGGTGCAGTCCGGTGGTCAGCGCGAAGTGGCCGAGGTGGTTCGTGGCGAACTGCAGTTCCCAGCCGTGCGGCGTACGCGTCAGCGGCGAAGCCATCACGCCGGCGTTGTTCACCAGCAGGTGCAGCGGCCCTTCCCAGGCGGCGGCGAACGCGGTGGCCGACGCGGGATCGGCCAGGTCGAGGTGGGCCACGTGGATGTGCTTGTTGCCGGTCGACGCGACGATGTCCTCAGCCGTACGCGTTCCGGCCGCCAGGTCGCGGACGGCCAGGGTGACCTCGGCGCCCGCACCGGCCAGCGCTCGCGCGGTCTCGACGCCGATGCCCGAGGCGCCACCGGTGACGATCGCGCGGCGGCCGCCGAGGTCGACGCCCGCGACGACCTCGGCGGCGGTCGACGTCGCACCGAACGGTGTGGTGATCCTGGTGCTCATGTTCTGCTCCATCCCGCTACACTCGCACTAAGCGGAGGTTCCTCCGTTACGTTGCCGACTCTAACCGGAGGACCCTCCGGTTGCCAGGGGATCCGATGCGCGCAGACGCCCAGCGCAACCGCGACCGGCTGCTGACCGTGGCCGTCGACGCGTTCACCGGCCCCGACGGCGGCGATGTGACGCTCGACTCCATCGCCAAGCAGGCCGGCGTCGGCATCGGCACGCTCTACCGGCACTTTCCCACGCGAGAGGCGCTCGTCGAGGCGGCGTACCGCAATGAGCTGGAGAAACTCTGCGAATCCGCGCCCGAGCTGCTGACTGAGCGGACGCCCGCGGACGCCTTGCGGGACTGGATGGATCACTTCGTCGACTACATGACCACCAAACGGGGCATGGCCGACGCGCTCAAGGCGGTCATCGCGTCCGGTGGCAACCCGTACGAGCACAGCCGGGCGAAGTTGCTGGCGGCGCTGTCCACGCTGCTGACCGCCGGGGTGGCCGACGGCACGCTGCGATCCGACGTCGCCGTCGAAGACGTCTTCGCCGGACTCGGCGGGGTCACCATGATCGCCGGGGAGCCGGCCCAGCGGGAGCAGGCCGGACGCCTGCTCGACCTACTCCTGGACGGCCTCCACCCCCGCTGAGCCGTCCATGGTTTCCGTGCAGATCACGGTTACCCAGGCTTCCCCCGCCCAAGATCACATGCGTAACCGTGATCTGCAGCGAACTGCTATGACGACAGCCAGCTGTCGACGTCGGTGAGCAGCTGGGTGCGTACCGGGGTGGGGGCGGCGGAGGCGGCGATCGACTGCCGGGCGAGCAGCGCGAGCGTGGCGTCGTCGAGGCCGAGCCGGCGGGCGATGGCGTACTGGGTGCTCAGGTCCGCGCCGAACAGCAGCGGATCGTCGGTGCCCAGCGCCACCGGCACGCCCGCCTCGATCAGCCGGGCGATCGGCAGCGTCGCCAGGTCGCCCACCCCGAGCGGCGGGTACGACGTCGGGCACACCTCCAGCGTCACGCTCCGCTCGGCCAGCAGGGCCAGCGTGGCCGGGTCGGCGGCCGCCGTCAGCCCGTGGCCGATCCGGCTCGCGCCCAGCCGCTCGACGCACTCGCGTACGTGCCAGGCCGCCTCGTAGAACCCCGCGTGCGGCACCGCGAGGAGCCCGGCGTCGGCGGCGACCCGGAACGCCTCGGCGAAGTCCGCGACCCGCCCTCGGCGTTCGTCATTGGACAGTCCGAAGCCTACGACACCGTGCGACTGGTACCGCGCGGCCAGCCGGGCGATCCGGGCGGCGGTCTGCGGCGTCCCGGCCCAGCTCGACGCCAGCACGATCCCGGCCCGCCCGGCCGCGGCGGCCAGCGCGGTCTCCACGACCACCGCCTCGCCGCCCAGGCGCCGCGCGTACGAGCTGGGATCGATCTGGATCTCCACCCACCCCGCGCCGTCGCGCTCGCTGTCGGTGATCGTCTCGTGGATCACGCGCGAGACGTCCTCAGCGGTACGCACAGCGGAGCGGGCGATGTCGTACCGCTCCTGGAAGGCCTCCCACCCATGGGTCACGCCGTCCGGAAGCGGGGGCGGCAGGCGCAGCCCGGCCCGCGCGGCCAGCTCGGCGAGGGTGGCCGGGCGCATGGCGCCGGTCAGGTGCAGATGCAGATTCGCCTTGGGCAGTCGCCGCAGGTCGCGCATGACCGACCCTAAACCGGCAGGCGGTCGCGCAGCCGGGCCTCCGCCGCGACGAGCCGATCGCCGTCGATGGCCAGCCCGGGGTCCAGCAGCGCCTGGAGGAGCAGCCCGTCGAACAAGGCCAGCGCCACTCCGCCGGCGTCCTCGCCGAGTGCGTCCGTGCCCAGGCCGAGCACCCGCGCCACGTCGGCCCGGGAGCGGCGGAACCCCTCGGTCAGCAGCCCGCGGACGCGGTCGTCGTGCTGGGACCGGGCCAGCGCACCGACGAACATCCTGGCCAGCCCCTCGTGTCGCCGTCGGGTCGTCGCGATCGCCTCGGCCGTGCGCCGGAACCGGATCGCCGGATCGTGCCCGGCCAGGTCGCCCAGTGCCGCCGCGATCTCGGCCAGCCAGCGGTCGAGCCCTTCGACGACGGCTGCGGTCATCAGGGCGTCCTTGGACCCGAAGTGATAGGTGATCGAGGCCAGGTTGGCCCCGGACTCGGCGGCGATCTCCCGCGCGGTGACCTTGTCCCAGGGCAGCCGTTCCAGGCAGCGCAGGACGCCGTCGATCAGCTCGCCTCGATTGCTGTGCTGTGGCACGGGCACACTCTATCCGTTGCGTGAATTTGTACAAGCGTATAGATTGGAGGGCGTGTTCGCAGCAACCATCGCCGTCACCGCAGCTCTCGCGGCTCTGCTGGCGTACGCGGCGATCCGAAAACTCAGTCACGAGCCGTCCGTCGTCGCGAGCTACGCCCGGGTGGGCGTACCGGAGCGACGGCTCAACCTGCTCGCGGCGATCCTGATCGCCGGGGCCGCCGGTGCGCTGGCCGGACTGATCTGGGCGCCGCTCGGGATCGCCGCCGGAGTCGGCCTGATCCTCTACTTCGGGCTGGCGGTCGGGGCGCACGTGCGCTTCCATGATCTCGCCCACATCGGCCCGCCGATCGTCCTGCTCCTGCTGGCCGTGGCCGCCTTGGTGCTACGACTTCTGACCGCCTGAGGGTTTAAGGACGGCCGCGCCGGAATATATGGGATCTTCAAAGGTGCCGGTGAAGGGAGTGACGCGGTGCCGTTGTCGATCGCGGCCCTCAGCGCGGCCGTGGCCGCGCTCGTCGTCGTGGAGATCATCCATCGGGCGATCCGCCGGGCCGGGCGCCGCTCGCCGATCATGGCCGAACTGGCCGACCACGCTCATCGGGCGTTCCAGGTCTTCGCGGTGATCTTCGCCGTCCGAGCCGTCGTCCTCGTCTCCCGCCAGAGTTTCGAGCTCAAACACGGGGTGCTGCACGCGATGGGCATCGCCCTGATCGTCTCCGCCGCCTGGCTGGTCGCGATGGTCCTGCTGGCGCTGGAGGACGCCGCCGAGGCGCGATACCGCATCGACGTGCCCGACAACCGGGCGGCCCGCCGCATCCGCACGCAGATCGTGGTGGTCCGCCGGGTCACCATCGCCGCGATCGTGCTGCTGGCCGTCGGCGTGGTGCTGATGACCTTCCCCGCGGTACGCACCATCGGGGCCAGCCTGCTCGCCTCGGCCGGCATCATCGGCATCATCGCCGCCCTGGCGGCGCAGAGCGTACTGGGCAACGTGATCGCCGGGCTGCAACTGGCCTTCAGCGAGGCCATCCGGATCGACGACGTGATCGTGGTCGAGAACGAGTGGGCGCGCGTCGAGGAGATCACGCTGAGCCATGTCGTGCTGCAGATCTGGGACGACCGCCGGCTCGTGATGCCCACGTCGTACTTCACCACCAAGCCGTTCCAGAACTGGACGCGTACGCGGTCGGAGATCCTCGGCTCGGTCGAGTTCGACGTCGACTGGGCCGTGCACGTGCAGCCGATCCGCGACGAGTTGCGGCGGCTGCTGGAGACCAGCGACCTGTGGGACGGGCGGGTGTGCGTCCTGCAGGTCACCGACGCCATCGAGGGCCGGGTGCGGCTGCGGGCCCTGTGCAGCGCCCGCGACGCCCCGTCGTTGTGGGACCTGCGCTGCCTCGTCCGGGAGCACCTGGTCTCCTGGGTACGCGACCAGCAGCCGTCGGCCTTCGCGCGTACCAGGACGGAGGCGGCCTGGATCGACGCGCGGCGGGAGTGGGCCTGGGTGGCCGCCACCCCGGCGATCGTGCCGACCGTGCCGCCGGAGCCCGCGCCGGAGGAGGACGCGCGGGTCTTCAGCGGCAGCCCGGACGGGGAGGCGCGCGGGCAGGCGTTCGGCGGCCCGGAGGCGCCGCTGCACGACATCGTGTTGCGCGAGCAGGCGGCGCTGGACGAGGTGGACGACGATCCGCCAGAGAGCCACTAAACCCGGGGGAGGGATTGTCGGTGGCGTGCTGTAGAACTGTCGCGTTCACGGATCATCCGTTCCGCGGGCGTCCACAGTGGCGCGCGCGTTTCGCCTGGGGAGGTCGATGGCGTGCAGCCACCTGTGTCGCCGATACCGGACTGGGAAGCCCGTAGCACCGCAGTGGTGGTGCCGCCGGCCCGGCCGCGAAAACTCGCGAAGGTGCCCTTCGTGGAGCTGGCCGAGGGTCGATTGCAAGGGGTCGTCTCGTCGGGATCGGACATCGAGCGGGTCTACGTCTCGCAATACACCGCGGGCGACCACACGTTCAGTTGCTCGACCAACAACAACCGGCCGTGCGGCGGCCTCTACGGTGATTACACCTGCAAGCACCTCGACTCGCTGATGGACGAGGCCGTCGTGCAGTTCGGTTCCGAGCAGGTCGCCCGCTACCTGCGCCTCGACGCCGACGGCGCGGACCTGCGCGGTCGTGACCTGATCGGGCTGACCCATTGGAAGCTGGAGCGCTCGCCGGCCGCCGGGGTGTTCGCCCGGTTCCTGCGGCACCTGTCCTATCTGGAGCTTCCGGGGGCGGTCGAGCCGCTGCCGGAGCTGCACTGGTTCCCGGCGACCCGGTTGCCGTCGGCGAAGGCGGGGCGCTGATGTTGGTGGAATGGCTGGCGCAGACGCCTGCGGGCGTCGCGGAGACCATGGAGACGGTGACCGCCTTCGACGAGGCGCTCACGCACGGCTTCGGCCGGTTGACCGAGTCGCGGCAGGCGGCGCTGACCGGGTTGGCCGGCGCGTTCGGCGCGACCCCGCTCGGTGAGCGGCTGGCCGACGCGGCGGCGAAGGTCGTGGCCGGTTCGCCCGGCGACGAGTATCTCGCGGCGTTGGCGGGTGGCCGGCTGGCGCTGCTCGGAGCGGTGCACGACGCGCTGCATACCGGGCTCGACAGCGCCATCGGCCGGCAGCGGGAGCCGTGGCAGGCGCCGCCGGCGGCGGACTCGGTCGCGGAGAACCTGCTCAGCGGCGTACGCACCTGGCTGGTCGAGCTGGCGGTGGCGGGCTGGCGAGGAGTCACCGAAGACCTCGTCGGCACGGCCGACCCGCTGATCGAAGCACTGCTGGCCGAACCGCGTACGCGTCGCCTCGCCGTGCTGCTCGACGGTTTCGCCGCCGAACTGCGCGCGTCGAGCCCGATCCTGACGCTGCCGCAGTTGCCGGTGCGTCGCTGGGCCGACCTCTGGTCCCGGGCGATGCTGCTGGCTCAGCCGGGATTCCCGGCGTCGACGGCCGGGCAGCCGGTGACCGGGCGGTTCCTGCCGCTGGGCGTCGACCTGCACGAGCACCCGACCGCGGTGCAGGCGCAGGTGCACGGTCTGCTGGAGGCCGGTGGCGCGCTGAAGCTGGTGCGGATCTCGGTCAGCGCCGCGAAGGTCGACACGATCAGCGGCGCGGCCGTGTGGCGGCTGCTGCGTGGTTATCCGCAGTTGCTGGCCGCGCTCGCCGAGCGGCGCAGTCTCGACCTGACCGGCATGACGCTGCTCGGTTCGGGCGACCTGCTGTGGGACGAGGCGTGCGCGGCGGCGGGTGCGCCGGCCGATCCGCTCGCGACCGCGCGGGTGCAGCTCGTGCAGGCGGTGGCCGCCGCGGTGCCGCCGCTGGACCGGCATCCCGTCCGCCCGGCCGAGCCGGTGTTCCTCGAGGCGCACCAGCTGGCCGCGGACGGTCCGCTGACCGTCGACATCGATCGGATCAGCTCGGCCGGTCCGATCACGGCCGAGATGGCGGCCGGGGCGTCGGCGATGATCGGCCTGCTGCGCTGGGACGCCGGGCGGTGGCTGGTGCAGCCGCTGGCGGTAGAGGCGACGGTGAAGAAGAAGCCCGTCACGGCGTACAGCGGCGACTGGGCGATGGGACCGTCCGACCCCAAGGAGGCCAAGGCGGAGGCCGCGGCTGGGGACGCGGTGGGCGTACTGCGCGAGCGCGCGGGAAGGCTGCTGCGTAAATGACCGAATTGGATGCTCGCCGCCAAGTGCTCTACTGGCGGCTGCTCGCCCGCATCTTCGACGGCGGCGAGGAACAGCCCGCGCTGGAGTCGGCGAGCATGGCGACGGTGCAGGCGGCGGGGTTGCCCGCGGCCCTGCTCGACCCGTCGGTCGCCGTCGACACCGTGGTGCAGCGGTTCCCGGAGCTGGCCGCCGAGTTCGAGGGCCTCATGGTGCCCCCGGAGGACGAGGCGCCCACCGGCGAAGCCCAGGTACGCCGGGCCGCGCTGGTGTCGAAGGTGCTGCTCAACGTCTTCGCCACCGGGTCGGGCAACGTCTCCGCGACGCAGTTGGCCCAGTGGCAGTCCGACGCGGGCTGGTTCGAGAAGGCGATGGGCTGCGAGCCGGGGCAGCTGCGGTCGCGGCCGGGCGCCGCCGGCGAGCTGGCCGGGGTGCTCGCCGGGGTCGAAGGCGACCTGGTCAAGCGGATGCAGCTGCGGGAGGTGCTGGCCGATCCGAAGCTGGCCAAGCAGCTCACCCCGAGCATGTCGCTGATCGAGCAACTGCTGCGGGACAAGGACAACCTGTCCGGGGTGGCGCTGGCCAACGCCAAGGCGCTCATCCGGCGGTTCGTGGACGAGGTCGCCGAGGTTCTGCGTACGCAGGTGCAGCAGACCAGCACCGGGACGCTGGACCGGTCGGTGCCGCCGAAGCGGGTGTACCGCAACCTCGACCTCGAACGCACCATCTGGAAGAACCTGACCAACTGGAACCCGGAGGACGAGCGGCTCTACGTCGACAAGCTGTTCTACCGGCAGACCGCCAAGCGCACCACCCCGGCACGGCTGATCGTGGTGGTCGACCAGTCCGGGTCCATGGTCGACGCCATGGTCAACTGCACGATCCTGGCGTCGATCTTCGCCGGGCTGCCCAAGGTCGACGTGCACCTGATCGCGTACGACACGCGGGCGCTGGACCTGACCCCGTGGGTGCAGGACCCGTTCGAGGTGTTGCTGCGTACCAATCTCGGCGGTGGCACCGACGGCACGGTCGCTTTGGACCTGGCCCGGCCGAAGGTCGCCGACCCGCGTAACACCGTGCTCGTCTGGATCTCCGACTTCTACGAGTCGCAGGACCAGGCCGTCTTCAACGGTCTGCAGGCCGTGCACCGCTCGGGGGCCAAGCTGATTCCGGTCGGCTCGGTCAACAGCGGCGGCCAGGCCAGCGTCAACCCCTGGTTCCGGCAGAAGCTCAAGGATCAGGGCACCCCGGTGATCTCCGGGCACATCCGCAAACTCGTCACCGAGCTCAAGAACTTCCTCGCTTAGGAGAAAACGCTGATGACCGAAAACCTGCTGCGCGCTCCCGCCGAGGTGAAGTACGCCGAGGAACTGGACTACCTGGAGTCGATCGACACCGGTGCCAAGCCCTTCACCTGGCGGCTGAGCCCGCGGATGGTCCGGATGTTCGTGCTGGGCTCGGAACGGGCCGACGGCATCGACCGGGAGATCCCGCAGAAGTGGTTCGGCGACCGCAGTTTCGTCGAGCGCGCCATCGTGACGCTCGCGTCGGACCGGGGCCTGCTGCTGATCGGCGACCCGGGCACCGGCAAGAGCTGGCTGGCCGAGCTGCTGTCCGCGGCGATCTGCCGCAACTCGACGCTGGTCGTGCAGGGCACCGCCGGCACCACCGAGGACCACATCAAGTACTCGTGGAACGTCGCGATGGTGATCGCGCGGGGCCAGTCGCGGGACTCGCTGATCCCGTCGCCCATCATGACCGCCATGGAGCAGGGCGTGGTCGGCCGGTTCGAGGAGCTGACCCGGTCGACCAGCGACGTGCAGGACGCGCTGATCTCGATCCTGTCGGAGAAGTACGTGTCGATCCCCGAGCTGGACGACGACAACATCGTCTTCGCCAAGCCCGGCTTCTCGATCATCGCCACCGCCAACAGCCGGGACCGGGGCGTCAACGACTTGTCGTCGGCCCTCAAGCGGCGCTTCAACTTCGTGCGCATCCCGGTCGTGACGAACAAGAAGAGCGAGGCGGAGATCGTCCGCTTCCGCACCGTCGAGCTGCTCAAGCGGCACCAGATCGAGCTGGACGTGCCGCCGACGCTGCTGGACATCCTGCTGCAGAGCTTCGCCGACCTGCGTACCGCGGCGGCCTCGGCGACCAGCGACGACGAGAAGCTGGAGTCGGCGTTGTCGACCGCCGAGCAGATCGGTGTGCTGGAGGACGCCATCCTGCACAGCCAGTTCTTCGGCGACGCCCAGCTGAAGGCGCACACGCTGGCCGGTTCGCTGGTCGGGTCGCTGGCCCGGCGCAGCCCGGAGGATCTGGCCATCCTCAACAAGTACTGGCACGGCGTGGTGGAGCCGCGCAGCAAGGCCGACGGCGGCGAGTGGCCGGAGTTCCTCGCCGGCGGCCGTGAGGCGATCGCCACCCTGTCATGACCGCCTTCGATCCCCTGAGGGACCAGCTGCTGGAGGCGGCGGCGGAGTTCGCGGGCGGCCCGGGCGACCTCGACGGCATCCTGGCCGGCATCGTCACCGACGTCGACCGGGCGTTGCGGGAGCCGCTGGAGATCTTCCCGGTCTGCCATCACTCGCCGGCCTCGGCGCTGGCGATGGCCCGCCGGCTGCGGGAGAAGCGACCGCAGGTCGTCTACCTCGAACTCTGCGAGGATCTGCGGCCGCTGCTGGACGAGCTGCGCAACTGCAAGCTGCCGGTCGCGGTGCAGGCGTTCGCCTCCGAGGTGGACGGCTTCCCGCCGGACTGGTCGCCGCTGAGCGTGGTCGCGCCGATCACCGAGGCCTCGGCCGAATACCAGGCGATCGCGTACGCCCTGGACACGCCAGGGGTCGAACTGGTCTGTGTGGACCGGTCGACCGACCACGTGTTCCAGTGGTCGCCGCGGGCGGAGGAGACGGCGGCGCAGGACGGCGACGCCGACTCCGAGGACGACGCCGAGGGCAAGGATCTGCACGGCGACGCGGTCGGCGTGGAGATCGGCGACCTGCGGCCCCGGTTCGGCCAGCTGGAGGCGTACCTGCTGCACCACGGCAAGGTGCGGCACTGGTCGGAGTGGTGGGACCAGTACGTCGAGCAGCCGCTCGGTTCGACCGGCGCGGACTACGCCACGTACCGCCAGGTCATGGTCCTCATCGGCAGCCTGTTCCGGCGGCTGGCTCCGGGCGACCCGAGCCGGGTCACCGTGGACGAGGACCGCGAACGCTACATGTGGACGCGGATGCGCGAGCACCTCGCTTCGTCCGGAGTGGACCCGTCGCAGGCGATGTATGTGTGCGGCGCGTTCCACGCGGCCAGTCACGTGCCCGAGTTCGGGCTGACCGGTTCGGATTGGGAGATCAGCCCGCGGTCGGCCACCAAGTGGCTCTACGGGCTCATCCCGTCCAGTCACTCGGCGATCGAGGCCCAGTTCGGGCTCGCCTCGGGCTCGGTCTCGATCGCGGCCGCCACCTGGGCCAAGTCCCTCACGCGGACCGGCGTCAAGCCGTTCCAGCTCCAAGGCCAGACGGGTACGCGCAAACGGGCCGCCGCCAAGACGACGGCGGCACCGCCGGCGGCCGTCGCCGAGCCGGTGACGGACAAGCTCACGAAGTTCCTGGCCAGCCCGCCGCGGCTGGACGGCCTGGACGAGGCGGAGCTGCTGGGCTGGTCGGTGGAGATCGTGCGGCTGGCCCGCCGGCACGGCTACCTGGCCAGCACGGCCGACGCGATCGCGGTGTTCGAGACGTCGATCCTGCTGGCCGGGATGCGCAACCGGGCCCGGCCGACGCCCTACGACTTCGCCGACGCCGCGGTGACCTGCATCGAAAAGGAGGCCGTGCCGGGTCGCCGGGACGTCCGCCGGCTGTGCGAGATCATGCTCGGCGGCGACCGGATCGGGCAGGTCGGCTACGACGCGTTGCCGCCGTTGGCCCGCGACGTCTACGACCGGCTCGAACCGCTCAAGGTGAACGTGGAGGCGCGCACCATCCAGCGGGCGTTGCTGGACCTGAAGGCTCAGCCCGAACTGGTGCCGTGTTCGGATCTGCTGTGGGTGCTGCGGCGGCTGATGCCGCCCGACGTCGTCCGCCCGATCATGGGCGAGCGGACGCTGGGCCGTAAGTCCATTCAGGAGAGCTGGGACCTCGCGATCGGGCGCAGCCAGCGATATCTCATCGAGCTGGGCTACGAGGGGATCACCGTCGAGCAGGTGCTCGAGCAGCGGCTGCGGCGGGAGGTCTGGGCGCCGTCGGCGACGGCGGCCGGCGCCTTGACCGCGGTCGAGGACTCGCTGCTCTATCTGCGCAGCCGCCGGTTCACCGACGAACTCGGCGCGCGGGCGGTCGAACTGCTGGCCGCCGAGCGTACGGTCGACGAGGCTCCGGAGGTGTTGCAGCGCATCCGCCGGCTGCTCGCGTACTACCGGTCGGGGGATCGCGGCGGGCTGCCCGGCTGGTGCGAGGACTTCGTCAAGACCGGGTACGCCCACTACTGCACGCTGTTGCCGACGGCGTTCGTGGAGGACGAGACCGGCGTACGCCAGGTGGCGGCGATGCTGGGCTTCCTGTTCGGGATGGAGAACCTGGCCCTGTCGCTGGGGTGTGACCGGGCGCAGCTGGAGATCTCGGTCCAGCAGTCGCACCCGGAGGCCCCGGCGAAGGTGGCGCTGCTGTGGGCGGCGCACCATCAGCTGGGTCTGCTGCCGCTGGCGCGGTTGCGGGAGCGGGTCGACGAGCTGCTCGGCAACCCGATGGTGCTGCCCGCGATGCCGCAGTACGTCAGCGGGTTCCTCCAGGCGCTGGTGCCGGTGCCGGGGCTCACCTCGTTCGTCGTCGAGATCCTGTCGAAGGCCTTCGCGCAGCTGCCCGACCCGGTGCTGCTGCCGTGGCTGCCGCAGCTGATCAAGACGCTGAAGGAGCAGGCCCCGGAGCTGGTCCCGGTCCTCGTCCGGGAGGCGGGCCGGACCTTCCCGGGCAGTCTGCCGGAGTTGGACAGCTGGACGCCGCCGTGGTCGCCCGACGCGGTCGCCCCGGCGGGCGTGGTGGTCTCCGGCGGACCGGTCGCGCGGCTGCTGGCCGAGCATCCCGAGCCGACGGACGCGGTCGCCGCACTGCTGGGCGTCACCGGTTCGTGGGGTGTCCTGGACGCCGGTTCGCCGGTCGCCGACCTGCTCGGCGCGTACGGCGAGACGACGGAGGCGGTGGCCGAACTGCTCAGCGTCTGATCGAGCGGGCCGGACTACGGAACGACGGTCACCGGCCAGCGCCCAGCTCGGACGAGCCGGGCGGCGACCGACCCGATGAACCGATGTCCGGCCTGCTCGGACGCGCCGACCACGACCATGTCGGCGCGCAGCTCGACGGCGGCGTCCCGCAACTCGGCGAAGGCGTCGCCCCGGCGGACCATGAACGTCGTGGAGATGCCGAACTCGGCGGCCCGGTCCCGGATCTGCGTACGCAGTTCCTGGATCTGGTCGTCGAACAACTGCTCCTGCGCCGCGGCGGCGCTGGCGGCCATCGCCGTCCACACCGACGGGGTGGCGACGTAGACCACTACCAGGCGGGATCGCTGCCGACGGGCCAGGCCACCGGCGTACGCCCCGGCGCGCAGGCCGGTCGACGATCCGTCGACGCCGGCGACGATGACGCGGGGGCCGTCGGTGCCTCGTTCGAAGGGTCCTGGATGCCACGCCGGCCCGTACTCCTCGATCAGCCGCTCGGGCCACCCGTCGCTCACGCCCTCATTATGGTGAGACGATGCGCGCACCGCATCACCTCGGACGCCGCTGATGCTGGGCTGATGCCGCTCTGCTCGCCGACGCTCGGCGGTGAGATCGACCCGACAACGGAATAAGGACGGGCCGGTAAGAATCGGCGGCGCCCGCACATCTCTGGATGACCTACCGAGAAAGAAACGGAGTCATCATGAGACGAGTGCTGAGCGTCCTCGGCACGATCGCGCTGCTGATCGCCGGGCCGCTGCCGAGCCGGGCGACCGGCGAACCGGTGCAGGCCGCAGCCGACGCGACGGCTACGCGGCTGCCGACCGGGGACCGCGTGACGATGGTCGGCGGCGCGCCGGTCGTCGACCCGGGACCTGGGCGCGACAAGGTCCCGTTCGTGACGCGGGTCGCGGGCGGGCGCGTACGCGTGGCGGCGGCCGACGCGCTGGACTCCCCGGCGACGTTCACGCTGCCCGGTGCGAAAGCCGCTGCGTCGAAGCTGACGGCGACGGCGACGGCGACCTATCAGGTCACGTTCGTCCACATCGGATTCGATGGGCAGCCGGCGACGGACTACCAGACCGCGTTGCTGTCCGAGGACTTCTCCACCTACTACGACGTGACCTCCCGAGGGCCGGCGACGATCGAGGTCCCGGCCGGTGCGTACCTGCTCGACGGGATCGTCACCAACGGTGATCGGACCGCGTTGAAGGCGGCCGAGCTGGTGCAGCCGCGCTTGGAGGTCACCGGGGACACCACGGTGGTGCTCGACGCGCGTACGGCCAAGCCCAGTTCGCTGACCGTGCCCGACGCCACCGCCGGGCTGGTGATGGCCTCCGCGCACTACACCTTCACCAACGCCGCCGGGCTCATGACCGAGGGCGGATTGTTCACCGGCAGCTGGGACTCGCTGTACACCGCGCAGCTGGGCGACGACGTCGCCGGCTTCGCCTCGTCGATCAGCGGACAGTGGCGAACCAGCTCAGGCCACGACGTGTACGCGGTGCGCTACAACCAGGACGGCCACCTGATCTCCGGCTATCAGCGGGCGGTGCAGCCCGCCGAGCTGGCGACGGTCACCACCACCTTCGCCGGCGGCAACGACCCGGCGATGACGGCCGATTGGTACGCCGTCAGCCGGCTGCCCGGCCAGGAGACGCACGCGGCGGCGGTCGCGTACGCCGCACCCGTGCCGGGCACGATCGTGCGGCACTTCAACGGCGACGGACCGACGCAGTGGCGTACGCGGGTCTATGAGAGCTGGGGCGAATGCTTCGGCTGCACCGTCACGACGGGCGCGTGGACGGCGTACCGGGGCGGGTCGGCGAGCACGGAGACGTTCAACGGCGCGGTCGCCTCGCCGTCGCTGCCCGGCCCGGAGGTCACCTTGCATTCGGGAGTGATCCGGTCCGGCGACACGATCACGGTCGACCTGCCGATGTACGCCGACGGCGCGGGACATCCCGGCGACAGTGGGGAAAACGGCTCAACGGTGCTGTATCGCGACGGCGTCGAGGCCGGGCGGGAGGAGTGGGGCGGATACGGCTCGTTCACCGTCCCGGCGGTCGACTCGCGCTACCGCCTGGTCGCCCAAAGCACCCGGGGCATCCCGTACGCGTTGTCGTCGGACATCACGGCGACGTGGGAGTTCCGTTCGGCGTACGCCCCCAGCCGGGTCCTGCCCCTGTGGGCGATCCGGTTCGCCCCGCGCCTGGACGAGCAGAACACCGCCACGAGCCGGGATCTGCTGATGCCGGTGCAGGTGACGCCCGCGCCCGGCGCCCGGGTCGGCGCACTGCGTGAGGCGACCGTCGAAGTCTCCGTCGACGACGGGCTCAGCTGGATCCGCGTCCCGTACGCGGCCGGCCTGGCCCTGGTCCGGCACCCCGCCGGGCACGGCTACGTGTCCCTGCGCGGCTCGGTACGCGACAGCGACGGCAACACCGCCGCGCTGACGGTGATCCGGGCCTACCGGTACTGAGTGTCGGCGGGCGGGAGCAGAATGAGGCGGTGAGCCTCCGTGATCTTCCGCCCGCCGCCCGGTCGATGGCGGCCGCGGCGAACGCCGCGGTCGAGGCGGCCCGGGCCGCCGACGCCGACGAACTGCGGGCCGCGGCCGCCGACCTCGCCGCGTTCGACCCGTCGACTGCCGGTCCGCTGCTCGGCGACGTGCTGCGGATGCTGCTGGAGGAGTCGCATCCCGACGGGCTCGACGCGGACGACCTGCGCTCGGTGCTGGAGACCACGACGAAGTCCGCGCTCGCCTGGCTGCCCGAGGCCGACCCCGAAGTGCTTCTCGTGATCCTGGCCGGTGCGCTGGGCGTACATCCTGAGGAGGCGGATGGGATCGCGCGGCCGGGAGCGCGCGCCGTGGCCCTGCACGCCCCGGTGATGATCGCGGACCTGCTGGCCGGGACCCGACGCGGCCTGGACTTCTACCTGGAAGCCGCGTTCCGCGAGATGGCCCGGTCCCAGACGATGGAGGCGCCGTAGCGCGTCAGCCGGGCAACCGCCAGTACTGGTGCTTCTTCTCGTCGCGCACGATCACGCCGAGCCGCAGCAGTTCCTTGCGATAGGTGGCCTTGTCGTCGTCCGAACCCTTGCCGACCGCCTCGGCCCGCGCGGCGAGCAGCGCGTCCGCGCCGTCCGGCAGGCCGGTCATGCCCGGGGCCCACAGCCGGAACGCGTCCCGGAACGGATCGCCACCGTCGAGCCAGGGATAGCCGTGCCCGGTGAAGGCGGCCTTCAGCGGTTCGGGTTTGATGTCGGACGTTTCCCGGGCCAGCTCCTGCCCCTGCCCGCCGAGCAACACGAGGTCCTTGCCGTCGGTGAAGACGCTTTCGACCTCACCACGGGCGATCTCCACAGCGGATTCCCCGACCCGGGCCAGCGAGGCCGACGTGGGCGTGACCGTCACGGTGAGCCACTCGCCGACGGCCATGAACGCGAGCAGGATCCCGCCGGCGAGCCCGATCGCGATCGTGATCAGCGTCGCGGCGGGATCGCTGAAGCCGGCGATCGTCTTGAACACGCCCTGGAACGGGGCCCAGGGCAGCTCGGCGATCCAGCCCGCGGCCAGCCGGGCGAGCCAGCCGACGAGCGCGCCGGCCAGCGGGAGGCCGACGGCCCCCACGAGGCGGTCGGCCATCGGCGTGGCCACGACAGTGCGGGTCTCGACCATGCGGACCATGGTCTCATCACCGGGCAAATGCCGTCCCGGCCGGTGACCGGATCGGTCCGGTGCGCGGCATGATGGTGCCTGACGGCGCACGGCGTACGCGGGCAGGATCAGGAGCATGAAGAAGCGAGCACTCATCGTCATCGACGTTCAGGAGTCGTTCCGGCAGCGGCCGATCTGGGCGGCCTCCTCCAACCCGGAGATCGCCAAGCAGGTCTCCCGGTTGGCCGAAACGTTCCGGGCGAACGGCGAGCAGATCGTCTGGGTCCTGCACGAGGAGCCGGGCACCGGCACGGTCTTCGATCCCGCGCTCGGGTTCGTGCGGCTGCTCGACGGCCTCACCCCGGCCGACGGCGAGCCGATTCTGCGCAAGACCTCGCACAACGCGTTCACCACGACGAACCTGCAGCAGCGGCTGGTCGAGGCCGGGATCGGCGAGGTCGTGGTCTGCGGCATCCGCACCGAGCAGTGCGTCGAGACCACCGCGCGCGTCGCCTCCGACCTCGGGTACGCGGTGACCTTCGTGACCGACGCGACCGCCACCAACCCGATCGAGCACCGTGACGCCCCGGAGGGCCGGTCGATCGAGGAGATCCTGGCCGACCCTCGCACGCTCGGCGTCGAGGAGATCCTCACCCGCACCGAGTACGCGCTGAGCGGCCGGTTCGCCACGATCGCCACCGTCGAGGAGCTGACCGGACCATGAGCACCGTCGTCTTCCTGCTCGCCCCCGGAGTGCACCTGCTGGACCTGGCCGGACCGGCGCAGACGTTCTCGTCCGCGGCCGACTTCGGCGCGGGCTACCGGCTGGCGTACGTGGGCGAGCGGGAAGACGTCCTCGCCAATCAGGGTCTGCCCCTGCGTGGCGAGACGGAGTGGCCGGAGCTGACCGCCGACGACCTCGTGGTGGTGCCCGGCTGGAAGTCGGCATCGGCGCACAACCGGACCAAGTTCACCCCTTCGACCTTGGAGCGGCTGCGCGAACACCACCGTCGAGGTGGGACGGTCGCGTCGGTCTGCGCGGGCGCTTTCGCCCTCGGCGAGGCGGGCCTGCTCGACGGCCGCCGCTGCACGACCCACCACGACCTGCAGGACGAACTCGCCCACGTCTACCGCCGGGCCAGCGTCGTCCGCGACGTCCTCTACGTCGTGGACGGCCGAGTCGTCACCTCGGCCGGCATCGCCAGCGGCATCGACCTGGCGCTGCACCTGCTCGCCCAACGGCACGGCCCGGCCCTGGCCGCGCGGGTCGCCCGCGAGATGGTCGTGTACGCCCGCCGCAACGGCGACGAACGCCAGGAAAGCGCGATGCTGCGCCACCGAGCCCACGTCAACGACGCGGTGCACCGCGTTCAAGACGTCATCGACACCCGGTACGCCGACCGCCTGCCACTGGCTCACCTGGCCGCCTCCGGCGGAGTCAGCGAGCGTACGCTCACCCGCCTGTTCGATCGGGTGCTGGGCCTGACCCCGTTGCGCTATCAGCAACTGCTGCGGGTCGAACGTGCGGAGCACCTGATCGGGCACGGTGCGACGGTGGAGGCGGCGGCGCGGGCCGTCGGCTTCGAGGACGCTCGGATGCTGCGTCGGTTACGCTCCCGCGCTTGACGCAGCGCTGGCGCTGGCGCTGGCGCTGGCGCTGGGCGCTTTTGGCGCTGGATCAGGGTTCTGGGTCGAATCTTGGGCCATGATTCGGCTTAGATCCCTGATCTGGTTGCTTCCTGCGGGTGCGCCGGGTGCGCCGGTTGCGCCGAGTGCGCCGGGCGCGACGGGCGGTCCGGAGTGGGTTCGGCGCGGGCGAACAGGGCTAGGCCGACGACGGCCACCAGTCCGAGCACGGCCGGGACGAGGAACACCAGCGGCAGCCCGACCGCGTCCGCCCCGATTCCGCCGGCCACCCCGCCGAGGGCCATGGCGAGCGAGGTCGAGGTCAGGAAGATCGCCGAGGCGGTGGCGACCGCCGTCGGCAGCAGTCGCTGGGCCACGATGATGCCGAGGGCGGCGAAGACGCCCCATACCGCGCCCATGAGGATCTGCCCGGCGAACAGCCCGGCGGCGCTGCCGGTCAACGCGAAGCAGAGGTTGGCGGCCACCCCGAACGCCGCGCCCGCGACCATTAGCCACACCATGCCGGTCCGCCGGGCCACCAGCACCGCAAGTGGCATCAGGACGATCTCGACCAGCGGCTGGATGCCGATGATCGATCCACTCAGCGTGGCGGAGAAGTGCAGCTGGCCGGTCATGTAGATCGGCAGGTACGCGTACTTGATGGGTTCGCCGACGTAGACCAGCACGTAGAGCGCCGTGAACGCCAGCAGCGGCAGCATGGTGCGTACGCCGGGGGCGGGTTGCGTCGCGGGCCGGGCCGCGACGCCGGTGGTCCGGATTCGGCCCAGCGGCAGGATCTGGGCCAGTGTCGCGACCGCCGAGGCGGCGAGCATCGTGCGTACGGAGGTGTGGGCGGCCAGGAAGTATCCGGCGACCGGGCCGATCACCCAGCCGGCGGTCAGTGCCATCCGGACGATGGCGATCACCCCGTCGTTGGCGGGATTCGGATGAGCCACCTGTTCGTCGTGGACGGCGGCGAATACCTGCGACGTCGCCGCCCAGCCGAAGCCGAGCACCACCGCGCTGATGGCGTACGGCATCCAGAGCTGGGTGGAACAGGCGATGCCGAGCCAGCCCAGGAACCCGAGTACGGCGCAGACACGGAACAGCCCCAGTCGCCGACCGGTGCGGTCGGAGCGTACGCCGACGAGATAGCCGGCGATCGGAGCCGTCAGACTGGTCAGGTAGAACAGTCCGGCCGCGGCGAGCGAGCCGCCGAGGTCGTTGACGAGGAAGGACGCGATCTGCGGCGCGGCCGCCGACAGCCCGAGCGCGGACACGAAGAGAGCGACGGCGGCGCCGCGGTAGAGCGGGGAGGCGAGCGTCAGACGCAGCGCCGACGGGCGGGCCTCGACCCGCTCCTCCGAAAGCACCACAGGGGGCCTGCCTTTCGACAGCTCAGCAGTTCATCGGGCCGTTCGACGGTTCAGCCGGCGCGGAGCCGGCCGCGCGTCGGGTGCTGTCGCGGCGGACGAGCTTGACGGGGAAGCGCATCCGGAGGCCGCTCGGCGGCACGCCGTCGAGCAACAGGCGGGTGGCGGCCGCGGCCATCTCCTCGACGGGCAGCCCCATCGTGGTCAGCGGCGGGTTGGTGCAGCTGGCGACGATGCTGTCGTCGAACCCGATGACGCTCACGTCGTCGGGTACGCGTCGCCCGCTCGCGGTGATCGCCTGGATCGCCCCGGCGGCCATGAGGTCGCAGGCGACGAAGATGCCGTCGATGTCGGGGTGCCGATCGAGTAGCCGCTGGGTCGCCCGGTAGCCGCCGTGGCGGTTGAAGTCCTCGTCGGCGCTCAGCTCGGCGAGGCCGAACCGCTCGATCGCCTGCCGATGACCGGTACGCCGTTCAGTGGCGCAGGGATTGAGGATCGGGCCGTGCACGGCGGCGATCCTCCGGCAGCCCAGCCGGTGCAGCTCCTCGATCGCGGCGTACGCCCCGCCGACGTTGTCGGCCGCCATTCCCGGGACGACGGGGGAGGTGGGCACCATCGACACGACACGGCGGCACCGGCGATGGAACCGGGCCGCCAGGTCGGGCGGAACGTCGGCGAGCACCGCACCGAGCGTGGCGTTCGCGGCGATCTCGTCGATGGCGTCAGCGGCCTGCCCGCGGCCGATGGCGTGCAGCCGCAGCTGGGTGTTGACGCCGTCGAGCACGGGCACCATGCCGGCCAGGACCCGGCCGAAGTAGGGGTGATTGCCCAGCCAGCCGGCGTCGGGACAGCTGATCGCGACGACGTCGACGGCCCGCGTACGCCCGGAGGCCAGTGCCCGTGCGTGCTCGTCGGGCCGGTATCCCAGAGATGCGATCGCAGCCTCGACGCGCGCCCGCAACGGGGCCGCCACACCGGGCGCGTTGTTGATCACGCGGGATGCGGTCGCCCGGGACACTCCGGCCGCACGCCCCACGTCCTCGATCGTGGGCTTGAACTTGCTCATCGGGTCTGGCCTCTCTGCCATGCGGCTCGGGACGCCGCAGCCAGAACGCTAGACCCGAGAGCGCTCTCAGGAGAAGAGCCGGGTCTAGTCGCCGCGCAGCATCGCGATCGCCTTCTCGATCCGCCGCGCCCGGGTCTCCGGCTTCTTCGCGCTCTCGATCGCCAACACATGCTCCCGCTTATGGCTGTGCGCCAACCCCTCGTACGCCGCCCGAGCAGTCGGTTCGGCGTCGAGCGCACGGGCGAAGTCGTCGGGTTCGACGACGACCCGTGGTTCGGCGTCGAGTTCGAGCGTGACCTCGACCTCCTCGCCCACGGTGACGCCGGCGGCCTGCCGGTTGGCGTTGCTCAGGCCGAGCAGGTTGCGCCCGCGCATGATGGCGACCCGGCTCTTCCAGGTATGCCCGTTGACCGTGATGATCACCGGCGGGCGTTTGCCGCCGCCGAGGGCTTCCACCACCTCGGGCGGCACCTCCAGGCCATGCATGGGCTCTGGCGGCTCGACGTACGTCCGAAACTTCATGGCTCAATCCTTCCGGGTTCTCCCGCTGGATCAGGGTTCCCGGTCGAATCTTGACCCAAGATCCGCCCCAGATCCCTGATCCAGCGGGAAAAACGCAGCTAGCAGGCGGGGAGTGTCACTCGCCGTAGGTGGTGACCTTCCAGAGGTAGCCGTCCGGGTCGCTGAAGTAGCCGAAGTATCCGCCCCACTGGGCGGCGGCCGCCTCCTTCACCACGCTGCCGCCGGCGGCGACCGCGTTGGCGATCGTCTCGTCGACCTCGGCCCGGGTGGCCGGGTTGTAGTGGAACGAAGCGCCCCGGAAGCCGGTTCCCTCTGCGGAGACGCCGGCGTCCTGGGCCGCCGCGTCCCATTCGTAGAGCGCCAGCTGCGGCGAACCCTCGCCGAGGTTGAGCAGCGCGAAGTGCCGGGTGTCCTTCTCGATCTCGCAGCCGAGCCCCTCGGCGTAGAACTTCTTGGCCCGGTCCAGGTCGCGTACGCCGAGCATCAGGGCGCTCAGGTGCAGGTTCATGGGTTTCTCCTTGTAGTTTTCGGGATGTCACATCGGCTGGTTCTCGCCGGTCATTCGGTATGACAGGGGAGAGCGGAGGAACGTGACATGGCCGAGCAGGAGTGGCTCAACGAGCAGTTCGCCGAGCATCAGGACCGGCTGCGGGCGGTGGCGTACCGGATGCTGCGCTCGTCGAGCGACGCCGAGGACGCGGTGCAGGAAGCGTGGCTGCGGGTGAGCCGGGCCGACACCGATCAGGTGGAGAACCCGGCGGGCTGGCTGACCACCGTCGTCGCCCGGGTCTGCCTCAACATGCTGGAATCCCGCCGTACGCGACGTGAGGACCCGGCAGGAGCGCTGCCGCCGGAGCAGGAGGAGGCGGCGATCCCGACCGGGTCGGCAGGTCCCGAGGACGAGGCGCTGCTGGCGGACTCGGTCGGCGTAGCGCTACTGGTGGTGCTGGACACGCTGACGCCCGCCGAGCGGCTGGCGTTCGTCATGCATGACGTCTTCGACGTCTCGTTCGCCGAGATCGGCACCATCCTCGACCGGTCGCCAGTCGCGGCACGCCAGCTCGCCAGCCGGGCCCGGCGCCGAGTCCAGGGCGCGGCGGCCGCGTCCGACGCCGCCCGATCGCGTAAGCGTGAAGTCATCGCGGCGTTCCTGGCGGCCTCCCGCGCTGGGGACTTCGCCGCGCTCGTCGAGCTGCTCGATCCCGACGCGGTGGCCGGTGACGCTCAAGGGGCTCAAGCGGTGGCGGCGATGTTCTCCGGGCGGGCGCAAGCCGCCGTGCTCGCGCTGGTCGACGGCGTACCGGCGGCGGTGTGGGCGCATCGTGGCCGGGCCAAGGCGGTCCTGGCGTTCACCTTCGACGACGGCAAGATCACCGGCATCGACTTCGAGACCGATGAGGACCGGCTGCGCGACCTCGACATCGTCCTGCTCGGCGTCAGCTGACCGCTCGCCCTAGTAAACCAAGCCAGGTCAGGGCTTGCCGTGTTCGAGGAAGGCCGCCAGGCCGTCGAGCATCCGGCCGAGCCCGAACTCGAACAGCTTGTCCAAGTCGAAGTCGAACTCGACGGTCTTGGAGAACTCGAAGAACCGCTTCAGGTGCCCGGCGCTCACGAAGTCGTAGAAGGCCTGTTCCTGGGTCTGCATCCATTCGTCCTCGGTCAGCCCGGTCTCGCGCTGGGCCTCCTGCTCCGGTTCGAAGGCGGTGGCGATGCCGCGGACGAAGCTGAACATCGTGATGTGGACGAGCATCCGGGTCAGCATGTCGAGGTTCTCGTCGTCGAACGCGCCGAGGATCCACTCGGTGTGCTGGAGCGCGTTCGGGGCCAGTTGGGGCCGGGTCAGGGACAGGACCGGTGCCAGCCACGGGTGCCGGTGGAACAGCCGCCATTGGAGCCGCGCGGCGAACTCGAGCTGTGCGCGCCAGCCCGCCGGGCGTTCAGGGGGGAAGTTCTCCTCGCCCATGGCGAGGTCGATCATGTGGATGATCAGGTCGTCCTTGCTCGGCACGTACCGATAGAGCGACATCGTGGCCGCGCCGAGTTCGGCCGCGATGCGGCGCATCGAGACCTCGTTCATGCCCTCGGCGTCGGCGATCTCGACCGCCTTACGGATGATCTTGTCGCGGGTCAATTCGCCTTCGGCCCGCCGAGCCGGCGCCCGTGCAGCAGTGCCGTTCGAAGGCCCCTCGGTCGGGCGCGCATTGTTCGCCGCGGGCGCGTCTGGTTCGGCGACGATGGTGCCGATCCCGGGCACGACGGTGACGACGCCGTCCTGCTGGAGCACGGCGAGCACCTTGGTCGCGGTCGCCAGCGCCACACCCCATTCGCGGGTGATCGTGCGCGCGGACGGCACCCGGTGCCCCGGTTGCAGCTCACCGGTGCTGATGCGATGCCGGATCTGGTCGGCGATGCGCTGATAGGGCGGGACGCTCACGGCTCCTCCGTCACATGGTCGGACTGTACTAGTACACCACTGTCCGCGACCGGACTTTGCGCGGCCGCTTGTCGGGTCCCGGCAGCTCCGCGCGTACCAAGGTGTTCTAGTACAGCGGCGAACTGAAACAGCTGGTGTTCTAGGCACTTGCGCTGTTCTAGGGGGCGAACGTATGGTGTACGCATCACGATGTACAGCGTACACGAGACACCCTGGGGGAGTCATGAGTAAGACGGTCCTGATCTCCGGCGCCAGCATCGCCGGACCCGCCCTGGCCTTCTGGCTGAAGCGGTACGGCTTCACGCCGACGGTGGTCGAGATCGCGCCGGCGCTCCGGCCCGGCGGCCAGGCCGTCGACCTGCGCGGCGCCGGCAAAGAGGTCACCGAGCGGATGGGCATCATGCCCCGCGTCAAGGAACTGTGCGTCGACGAGCGCGGCGTCGCGGGCGTCAACGCCAAGGGACAGCGCACGTACGCGATGCCGGCCGACATGTTCGGCGGCGAGGGGATCGTGGCCGAGATCGAGATCATGCGCGGCGACCTGACGCAGGTGTTGGCCGAGGCGACGACCGACGTCGAGTACCTGTTCGGCGACCGCATCGCCGAGATGACCGAGCTGGCCGACGGCGTACAGGTCACCTTCGCCAGCGGAGCCGTCCGCCGGTTCGACATGGTCGTCGGCGCGGACGGCGTGCACTCGGGCGTACGCCGGCTGGTGTTCGGGCCGGAGGAGAAGTTCGTGACGCAGCTGGGCGCGTACACGGCGTATTTCACCGTGCCGGACCCGGGCGATCTGGACCACTGGTTCCTGATGTACAACGAGCCCGGCGGCCTGTGCGTGGGGATCCGGCCGGAGCGTGGCGGCACCGCGAAGGCGATGCTGACGTTCCTGTCGCCGCCGTTGCAGTTCGACCGGCGCGACATCCGGGCGCAGCAGGAGATCCTGCGGCGCAAGTTCGGCCGGGCCGCCTGGAAGGTCCCCGCGATCCTGGCCGCGATGCCCGCCGCCGACGACTTCTACTTCGACAACATGTGCCAGGTGCACGTGGACCAGTGGTGGCAGGGCCGCACGGCGCTGCTCGGCGACGCGGCGTACTGCGCCTCGCCGCTGGCCGGGCTGGGCACCAGTCTGTCGCTGGTCGGGGCGTACGTGCTGGCCGGTGAGCTGGCGGCGACGCCGGACGACCACGAGGCGGCGTTCGCCCGCTATCAGCAGGAGATGGCCGCCTACGTCAAGCAGGGCCAGGAACTGCCGCCGGGTGGGGCCAAGGGCATGGCGCCGGCGAACAACTTCATGATCTCCATGCGCGACCTGTCCATGCGCATGGCGCACCACTGGCCGATGAAGAACGTGATGGCCAAGATGATGTCCAAGGCGGACGCCATCACGCTCAAGGACTACAGCCGGTCCATGGCGGTACCGCCGTCCATGTCCAAGTAGCACCAGCCGCCGTCAAGAGGATACGACTCTGTCGTATCCTCTTGCGACAATCGAACGCGATGGACCTTTTCGCGTATGCCGAGCTGGGCGCCGACGGCCATGAGCTGCCTCGCGGCCCGTATGTCGTGATCGACCTGGAGACCACCGGGCTCTTCCCGGCGGAGGACCGGATCGTCGAGATCGCGATGGCCCGGGTGGAGGACGACCGGATCGTCGAGGAATGGGCGACCCTGATCGACCCGGGCCGCGATCCCGGACCGACCTTCCTGCACCACATCAGCCAGGACATGGTCACCGGCGCGCCCACCTTCCGCGACATCGCCGGGGAGATCCTCGCCCGGCTCGACGGCACGATCGTGGTGGCCCACAACGCCGCGTTCGAGGAGGGTTTCCTCGCCGCCGAGCTGGCCCGGCTGCCGATCGAGGTGCCGCCGATCCCGGCGTTCTGCACCCTGCGTATCGCCCGGGAAGTCCTGGCCTCGCCCAACTATCGGCTGGCCACCTGCTGCGAGGTGTGCGGCATCGACCTGCGCGACGCGCACACCGCGCTCGGCGACGTCCGGGCCACCGCCGAACTCCTGCCGCGGCTGGTGGCTGCGGCGCCCACGCTGCGTTACCCGGTGACGCCGACGGCGCTGCCCCGGCTGCGGCGACTGGCCGGTCCGCGTACGCGGGTCACCCGGCTGCGCAAGGGTCAGGACGGCTGGATCCGGTCCATCGTCACCAAGCTGCCGGTCTCGATGTCCGATCACGACCCGATCGGGGCGCAGCCGTACCTCGACTACCTCACCGAGGCGCTGGCCGACGGCCGGCTCACCGGCGACAAGGCCCGACGCCTCGGCCGCCTCGCCGGCCGGGCTGGGCTGGGCGCTGAACAGGTGCGGGAACTGCACCTTCGCTTCCTGGACGGACTCCGCGACGCGGCGCTCGGCAGCGGCGTACTGACCCAGCCGGAACAACTGCGGCTGACCACGATCGCGCGGCTGCTCGACGTGCCCGATTACTTCGCCGACCTCACTCCGGACCTCCCGGCGCAGCCGACCGGCACCGGACCCCGCGTGTGGTGCAGCCCGCACGTCCCCCGGCAGACGCGGGTACGCCTGGAGGACGCGGGCTACCAGCTCGCCACGAACCTCACCCGTTCGGTCGCCGCGGCCGTGCTCGCCGACACCGACGTACGCCTCCCGCAAGCCCGGCGCGCGGGGCAACTCGGCGCCCGGCTGGTCCCGCTGAACGATGTCGACACGTTCCTCGACGGCGGCGTGGAGGTCATCCACGAACGGGACCGACTGCCCGCCCCGACCGCGCCGCCCGGCTGGTATCCCGACCCCACCGGCCGGCACGTCTACCGGTTCTGGGACGGTTCGGCCTGGACCGATCGGGTCAGCCCCGGCGGCACGGCGATCTTCACCGACCCCCTCCGCTGACCCGCCCCCGCTCCCCGCCGCGACCACGCGGGCGGAGGTAGGCTGGTGGTGACGGGACGGGGGTTTCCGTTGGCCAAAAGATCCACGGCACCGACAGAGTCAGGCGGCTTGGCGTCGTGGCGGGTGTTGGTTGCGGTGGTAGCCGTTGTGATCTTGACAGTTGTCACCGGCGTTCTGGCCTTCCGCGAGCAGATCCGGTCGCGGACCCTGGGGAGTGCTGTCCAGGAGGCTGAACTCCTCAGCTCGGTCGTGATCGACCGCAGCCTGACCCTGACCGACATCACCCACGGAATGCATCCGGTGAACCGCTCGGATTTGAAGGCGGACGTCATCCTCCTGAAGCGTCGCGGTGAGGTGGTGGACCTCAGCATCTGGTCGATGGCGACCAGAAAGCTCGTCTACGCCGACGAAGGCCAGGATGGCATCGTCGCACCGAGTCCCGATGTCTTCGAGCGGGCGCAGGCCGGCAAGCCGTTCATCGGCGAGGCGCCCGACGATCCCGGCCACGGCGAAAACCTGGTCGTCTACCACCCGTACGACGCCAACGGCGACGGCGTCGTGGACGCGGTGGCCGAGGTCGTGCTGCCGAGCGCGTCGGTCGAGGAATCGTTGAACCGATCGACGTGGCTGCTCTATGGCGGCGGGCTACTCGTCCTCGTTCTCGCGATCGCCGGCATTCTGCAGGTACGCCGCAACCAACTCAGACAGGACCGTGCCGCGGTTCAGGACCCCCTGACCGGTCTGGGCAATCGGATGCTGGTGCGCCGGGTGGCGCCGCAGATCCTGGCCGACGCGACCGAGGCGGCTCCGGCGGCGCTGCTGCTGATCGACCTCGACAGGTTCAAGGCTGTCAACGACACCTTGGGCCACCATGCCGGCGATGAACTACTCGCCGCGGTGGCCGACGTGATTCAACGGGAGAGCGGGCCGTCCAGCGTCGCGGCCAGGCTCGGTGGGGACGAGTTCGCGGTGCTGTTGCCGCGTGTGGCCGACCGTGCCGCAGCCCGCGCGGTGCCTGACAGGATCCGCGACGCCATTCGCCGCCCGATGACGATCGCCGGCAGCCGGGTGCAAGTCGACGCCAGCATCGGGATGGCGTGGGCGCCCGCCGACGGCACCGCGGCGGAGGACCTCCTGCGCAGCGCCGACATGGCCATGTATCGAGCGAAGCACTCCGGAGCGGGCGTCGCCGAATACGCCGAGGTCGCGGTCGGCAAGCCGCCGGAACCCGCGGCCACGACCGTGCGGGAGCTGAGCCGGGCGCTGGCCGACCACCAGCTCGAGCTCTACTACCAGCCGGTCCGAGCCGCCGACTCGACGATCTCCTCGGCGGAAGTCCTGGCGCGATGGCGCCATCCCGAATACGGACTGCTCGAGGCGAGCATGTTCATCCCCGAAGTGGCTCACACGTCGTTGATGTCGACCTTGACCGAGTGGGTGCTGCGAGAGGCCGCTGACAGACAGTCCCAGTGGCTGGCCCGCGGACTTGACGTCAGGGTTTCGGTGAACCTCGCGGCACGCAGCCTCTACGGCGAGTCCGTCGCTGATCTCGTGCGGCGCCTCATCGAAGATCGCCGTCTGCCACCGGCCTCGCTCGAACTTGAGGTGAGCGAGGCGATCATGATGATCGAGCCAGACCGCGCGATCCCGGCGATGCTGCGTCTGCGCGATGCGGGTGCCGGCCTGTGTCTCGACAATTTCGGCGCGGCCTACGGCGCGGTGTCGATCCTGGCCGACGCTCCGGTCCAGACCGTGAAGATCGATCAGCGATTCGGCGGCCAGGTCGTGGAGAGCTCGCTGGCCAGAACCCTGGTGAGCGGGTGGGTGAGGGCCGCTCATGAGCGGGGCCTGTGCGTGATCGCCCAGGGTGTCGAGACGCCGGCGACCGGGCGGTGCCTGATCGATCTCGGTTGTGACGGGGTGCAGGGGTACGGCGTGTGCCGGCCGATGCCCGCGCAGGACTTCACCCAGTGGCTGACTTCAGCCAGCCAGAATGTCGGCGGAGAGGAGCAAGCGTACGAGGCCGGGCACCCGCCGGAAACGTCGATGACAGACGCGTGACGACACACTTCACGAGACCCACGTCCTCCACCCGGAGGAGGCGACATGTACGCAGTCGGACGGCCACGGCCACTTGCCCGTGCTGTCGTCGCGTCCGCCTTCGTCGCGATCATCGCCCTCACCGGATGCACGTCGGGTCCCGGCGACTCAGCTCGGCATCGGCCACCGCCCGGCGACGGGTCCAGCTGTCCGGGCGCGTACGCCTCGGCCAGGGCAGCGGTGGATCGCGCGAAGGTCCCTTCACAGTCGTGGGCCGGTCCGACCACCGGCCCCCGTGCTGCGGTGGGCAAGACCGTCGTGTTCGTCGCGGCGACCATGACAAACCCCGGGATAGCCGGTGTCGCCAAGGGCACCTCGGAAGCTGCGAGCGCCATCGGCTGGAACATGCAGGTCATCGACGGCGACGGCACGTCAGCCGGCATCAACCTCGCATTCAGTCAAGCCATCGGCCTGGATCCCGACGGCATCATCGTCGCCGGGTTCGATACCAAGCTGACGGCTCGCCAAGTGCGACAGGCAAAGGCCGCCGGCATCCCACTGGTCGGCTGGCACGTCGCCGACACGCCTCGTCCCGGCGCGGGATCAGAGCTGTTCGCGAACGTCACCACCGACGTCCGGGACGTCGCCAGAATCAGTGCGCAGTGGATCATCGCGGAATCGGGAGGCAGCGCCGGCGTGGTGATCTTCACCGATCTGTCCATCCCGTTCGCCCGGAACAAGTCCCAGCTGATCAAGCGGGCGCTGGAGGACTGCTCTGGAGTCAAGGTCCTGTCGACCGAGGACATACCGATCGCCGATTCCAGCAATCAGACGCCGCAGCGAACCGCATCGTTGATCGGTCGCCTGGGCGACGCGTGGACATACTCCGTCGCGATCAACGATCTCTACTTCGCCGACGCCGCGGCGGCGCTGCATGATGCCGGGAAGCCGGGTGACGGCGCGCCCCTCAACATCGGAGCCGGTGACGGCGACCCGATGGCCTTCAACAGCATCCGAACCGGCCACTACCAGGCTGCGACTGTGCCCGAGCCGCTGCTCGAACAGGGGTGGCAGACGATCGACGAACTCAATCGAGCCCTCAGCGGCGAGCCCCGCAGCGGGTACGTCGCGCCAGTGCACCTCACGACCATCGACAACATCGACGGCGCTACCTACTGGGAACCCGCCGACAACTATCGTGAGCACTACATGCAGGTCTGGCGCAGGTAGCACAGCTCAGATGAAACCCGTGTGGTGCCTTCGGCTGGACTCGAACCAGCGACCTCCGGGTTCGGAACCCGGTGCTCTTCTCCACTGAGCCACGAAGGCTGAACTGCCACGAAGGCAAGAGGGGCGAACCCCCGTACGCCTGGCAGGACTCGAACCTGCCACCTCCCGCTTCGTAGGCGGGCGCTCTGTCCCGATGAGCTACAGGCGTGTGTTCAGTTGTGCCAGTACCCGGCGAGGGATTCGAACCCCCAACCTGCGCGTTCTAAGCGCGCCGCCTCTCCCGTTGGGCCAGCCGGGCATCGTGGACAACCGGGGTATCGAACCCCACCCGCGATGTTTGCAAGACATCGCTGCGCACCTGCGCGTCGCCCGAGTACGCGCCCGCCCCCGCGGGCACGCCGTCGCGTACCCACCCCCGTCGGGCGCGTCAGTCCGGAACCTCCGAGTCGAACGGAGTTTCTTGCGTGCGGAGAAACCGTCTCCGTCGTCCCGGTTGAATTGCACAATCCATTATGGATTCAAAGGCAATGAATAAGCATCCCGTCAGAGGTGAAGGCCAACTGAGTAAACCTCGGGGAGATGCGAAAAAGCCGTCCACCGGAGCCCGGGGACGGCGAAAGCCGAATGTGGCGCGCCTAGCGGCGTCGACCATCCCGGGTGAGCGAGCCCCGTTCGGGGCATGACAGTGCGGCGGCGAGTGAGGCTCGGCGCCGTAGTTGGCTTCGCATGTCGTTCCCCTTTCCGATCGGTCTCGCGTTGACTGAGGACAACAATAAGGCGTCCACACGAATTGCGCAATGAATTAAAGCGGTATTCTGGGTGCCGTGACGACCCTGGTGACTCTGGCCGACATTCGCGCTGCCGCCGACCGCATCGAGGGGGTCGTCGTGCGTACGCCCCTGCTGCCGGTGCCGGGCGTCGGCCCGGATCTGTGGCTCAAACCCGAGAGCCTGCAACCTACCGGCGCGTTCAAGCTGCGGGGTGCGACCAATGCCGTGCGCTCGCTGGGCGCCGAGGCGCTGCGGGCGGGAGTGGTGACCCACTCGTCGGGCAACCACGGCCAGGCTTTGGCGTACGCCGCCCGGGCGGCCGGGATCCCCTGCTGGGTGGTGGTTCCCGAGGGTGCGCCGAAGGTGAAGGTGGCGGCGATCCGGGCGCAGGGCGCCGAGATCGTGCTCGTCCCGCCCGCGCAACGGCTGGCGGCGGCGGAGAAGATCGCTGCCGAGCGCGGTGCCACTCTGGTGCCGCCGTTCGACGACCCGGCGGTCATCGCCGGTCAGGGCACGGTCGGGTTGGAGATCGTCGAGGATCTGCCCGACGTGGATGTGATTCTGGTGCAGGTCGGCGGCGGGGGACTGGTCTCCGGTGTGGCGGCGGCGGTCAAGGCGGTCAGCCCGTCGGCCCGTGTCATCGGGGTCGAGCCGGAGCTGGCGGCGGAGACCGCCGAGGGGCTGCGCGCCGGGACGCTGGTGCCGTGGCCGGTGGAACGGACCTATCGGACCATCGCCGACGGCGTACGCACCAGCCCGTCCGAGCTGACCTTCGCCCACATCCAGACCTATGTGGACGACATCGTCACCGTCACGGAGGAGCAGATCCGGGCGGCGGTCGGCGTGCTGGCGTACCAGGCCCGTGTCGTCGCCGAGCCCAGCGGTGCGCTCACCACGGCGGCGTACCTGGCGGGGAAGGCACCCTCCGGGCGTACCGTCGCGATCGTCTCCGGCGGAAACGCGGACCCGACGCTGTTGCACGACCTTCTACGGCCGTAAGCAGGATAATCAGACCCCGTGAGGTGGACGGCGGGGGCTGTGCGGATCGCGCGCGACGTGCTGCGGCGGATGGCGCAGGTCGAGTTGCTCGACCGGGTCTACGTGATCGCGGCCGGCACGTTCGTCTCGGCGTTGCCGGTGTTGTTGCTGCTCACCGGGGTGCTGGGGTCGTCGCGGCGCAGCGAGTCGGTGTTCGCGGCCCAGCTGATCGGCCGGCTCGGGCTCGGTGGGCCCGCGGCCGACGCGGTGCGGACCTTGCTCCCCGCGAGCCGGTTGCGCCTCTACGTGGTCGGCCTGGGGATCAGCCTCTTCGGCCTCTACTCGCTGACCCGCCGCGTCGCGCGGGCGTACTCGGCGATCTGGCAGATTCCGGATCTCCCGCGGAGCCGCTGGTGGCGCGCGGGGGTCTGGCTGCTCGTGGAACTCGCCGCGATCGTGTCGGTCGCGGTCGCGCGCGACCTCGCGCGGGAGTCGACGCCCGTCGCGCGAGTCGCGCTGTTCGTGCTCGCGCTCATCATCTGGTACGCAGCGGAGCTGGCCGGCCAGCGCTTGATCACCGACGGCCGGGTGCCGTGGCGAGCGTTGCACCTGGCCGCTGGATTGACCGCGGCCGGTCGCCTCGGCGTGGCGATCTGGGCCGCGGTCTATCTCGGCACCTCGATGACCCGGCAGGCCGAGCTGTACGGGCCGATCGGTGTGGTGTTCGCGCTGTTCACCAGCCTGTTCGCGTCGATCGCGGCGACGTTGGTGGCGACGTTGATCGCCGCCACCGTCACCGCGAAATCCGCTGACTGATCAGGCTCCCTCGAGGACCGGTTCTGGCGTCCCGGCGACCGGCGTCGCGGCCGGATCCAGCTTGCGGAACAGCTTGCCCGGCCACCACATCCACCGGCCGACGTCGACGGTCAAGGCGGTGACCAGCACCGAGCGCACGATCGTCGTGTCGAGCAGCACACCGAAGGCCACCGCGAACCCGAGTTCGGCGGCGAACACCAGCGGCAGTGAGGCCATCGCCGCGAAGGTGCCGGCCAGCACCAGCCCGGCGGAGGTGATGACGCCGCCGGTCGCCGTGAGGCCGGTGAGCGCGCCGCGCCGGGTGCCCAGCTGCGCCGATTCCTCGCGTACGCGGGTGACCAGGAAGATGTTGTAGTCGATCCCGAGGGCCACCAGGAAGACGAAGCTGAGCAGCGGGAAGGACGCCTCGGCTCCGGCGAAGTGGAAGACGTGGTCGAACACCAGGCTGCTCACGCCGAGCGTGGCGGCGTACGACAGCACGACGGTGGCGATGAGCAGCAGCGGCGCCACGATCGCCCGCAGCAGCGCGGCCAGGATGACGAACACCACGAGCAGCACGATCGGAATGATGACCTTGGAGTCCCGGGCGGCGGCGGTCTGCGTGTCGAGCAGGACCGCCGCGTTCCCGCCGACTTGAGCGTCCGCACCGGCGATGGCGTGGAGGCGGGTTCGGGCCGTGTCGACGGTGTGCAGGGCGGCCTGGCTGCTGGGCTCGTCGGCGAGCTGCCCGAGGACGATGGCCTGGTCGTCCTTGACCATCGGGCCGGTGACTCCGGCAACTCCTGGAACGGCGGCCAGCGTGGTGCGAACCTGATCGGCGTACGCGGCCTGGGCGACGACGTAGATCGGGTCGCCGGATCCGGCGGGGAAGTGCTCGGCCAGGATCTGTTCGCCGACCACCGTCTGCGGGTCGTTGGTGAACTGGTCCTTGCTGGCCAGGCCGTCCGCCTTGAGCCCGGACAGGCCGATCGCGAGCGCGCCGAGGACGACGGCCGTGCCGATCCACACCAGCCGGGGCCGGGCCGACACCGCGCTGCCGAGCCGCGACCACATGTTCGACCCGGTCGCCGCGACCGAACCGTGTGCGGGCTTGGCCGGCCAGAAGATCCAGCGGCCGACGATGACCAGCAACGCGGGCATCAGGGTCACCATGGCGAGCAGCCCGACCAGTACGCCGATCGCGCAGGCCGGTCCCATTCCCTTGGTGGAGTTGAGGGTGGCCAGGGTCAGCACCATGAGGCTCACCGCGACCGTCGCGGCGCTGGCCACGATGGCCGGACCCGAGCGGCGCAACGCGTACGCCATGGCCTCATGCCGATCGGCACGGTTGCGCAGCTCTTCCCGGTATCGCGAGATGAGCAGCAACGCGTAGTCGGTGGCGGCGCCGAACACCAGGACGGTCAGGATGAAGCTGGTCTGCTTGTTGACGGTCAGCCCGGCGTTCTTGGCGAGCAGGTAGATCACCGCCTCGGAGGTGAGCAGGGCGCCTCCGGCGGTCAGCAGCGGCAACAGCGGCAGCAGCGGGCTGCGGTAGGTCAACAGCAGGATCACGACGACGACCAGCGCCGTGATCGTCGTCAAGCCGCCGCCCGCGCCGAACGCCTTGATCGAGTCGGACGCCTGACCGGCCGGACCGGTCACGTGGAACCCGAGCCCGTCCGCGTCGCGTACGCCGATCGCGGTCATCGCGTCGACGACCGCACCGATGCCTTCCCAGCCCTGCTTGTCCTTGCGTACCTGGACGACGGTCTGGATGGCCTTGCCGTCGTCGGAGGCCACCGGGTCCGCCGGCGGCCCGACCACATTGGCGATCTGCTGGAACGCCGCGGCGTCGGCTTGCGCCTTGGCCAGATCCTCCGGCGTGACGCCGCCCGCCCGGTCGTAGACCACGATCGCCGGCAGGGTGTCGGCCAACTGGAAGCGCTCGGCGCGCTCCACCACAGCCGTCGACTCGGCGTTGCCGGGCAGCCAGGCCGCGTTGTCGTTCTCCTCCACGTCGCCGAGCCGGCCGGCCAGCATCACCGCTGGAATCAGCAGGGCGATCCACACGACGACGGTGACCCATTTCCCCACCCGGCCGCTGACCGAGGTGATCATCTTCCACACCATCTGAAGAACTCTTTCTGCGCTGGTCTCATCTGCGATGTCTCAGCAGACCGACGACGCAGCCGGGGCGGATGTGAGGCCGCGGCGGCTCCGGGTGGCGGCTCTCACACTCGTCGGTGACCGTGCCGCCGTCATCGCCTAATGTGGACGGATGAGTCGCCGTCAGCTTTGGTCCTCGGTCGCGGCTCTGGTCGGTGCGGTCCTGTCGGCCGTCCTGGTCGTCGCGCACGTCGGGTTCGAGGCGCTCTCCTGGTGGGCGGTAGTGCTCAGCTGGTGCCTGCTCACGACGCTCACCGTCGTCGTGGCGGCCGTGGCGCTGGCCGGGGCCTGGCTGCTCCGGCCGGGCGGCGACGGATTGCTCCTCGTCGCGATCGCGGGCGGGGCGAGCTGTCTGGCCGGCTTCTCCCAGCTCGGCCAGGGTGCGGAGGCGTTCGTCGCCACGTTGTTGTTCTGGTGGCCGGCGGGACCGGTCGCGATCACGGCGCTGGTGCGGTGGCGGCGCTCCGGTGGTCGGCTCGGCGACGGCGGGTTCGGCAGCGGCCCCGATCCAGGCGGCCTCTGAAAGATCAAGATCAACACTTGTATGCTGGCCACATGGACGTCTACGGAGCGGTCCTGACACGTCAGTCGATTCGCAAGTTCACCGATCAACCCGTACCGCGCGAAACGCTGGAGCGGGTGCTGGCGGTGGCCGCCCACGCGCCGTCCGGCAGCAACCTGCAACCGTGGCACATCTACGCGGTGTCCGGCGAACCGTTGGCAGACCTGAAGAAGCGGGTCGCCGAGCGGGTGGCGGCGGGGGACACCGGCGACGAACGCGAGTTCGCGATCTATCCGCCGCAGCTGCGGCCGGCATACCTGGAACGCATGGGGGCGCTCGGCGAGGGCCGCTACGGCTCGCTCGGCATCGCCCGCGACGATGTGGCCGCCCGCGCCCGCGTACGCGCAGAGAATTGGAACTGCTTCGGCGCGGGCACCGCGCTGTTCTGCTATCTGGACCGGGACATGCCGCTGCCGCGCTGGTCCGACGCCGGGATCTACCTGCAGACGGTGATGCTGCTGTTGCGGGGCGAAGGGCTGCACAGCTGTACGCAGGAGGCATGGGCGGAATACCACCGCAGCGTCGCGGAGGTCCTCGCGCCGCCGCCGGAGCGGATGCTGTTCTGCGGCATGTCGATCGGGTACGCCGACCCGACGGTCCCGCATCCGCGCATCCGCCGGGCGGAGTTGTCGGAGACCGTGACCTTCCTCGACTGATGCCCCCGGGTCGCACAGTGCGGGCTGCCTTCGCCGGTCAGCTCGACGGTTCCAACGCCGCCCGGCGACGAGCCGCGTTGGAGGCGCGATTCGCCGAACTGGCCCAGCGTCAGCGCACCGACTGATCGGCCCAGGCGTTCACGTCGGCGTACGCCGGAAGCCCCGCGTCGACGTCTGCGCCGTCGCGTACGGCGAGTGCGGTGCGCAGCGTGGCCGCGAGCGCGGCGCGGAACAGCAGCGAACCCATGCTGATCCGGCGTACGCCCAGCTCCGCCAGCCCGGCGACGGTCGTGCGGCCGGGCAGGAACAGGATGTTCACCGGGACGTCGACCGCCGCCACGACCGCTTCGACGTCCGCCGGGTCGGCCAGCCCGGGAACGAAGACGCCGTCCGCGCCCGCGTCGGCGTACAGCCGCACTCGCCGCAGGGTCTCGGTGAGGTCGCCGGTCCGCAGCCAGTGGGTGTCGGTCCGGGCGTTGACGAACAGGCCGGGAGCTTCCAGTTTCACCGAGCGGATCAGCGCGGCGTGCGGCTCGGCCGGGCCGAACGCGTCCTCGACGTTGATCCCGGCCGCACCGGCTTCGGCGGCGGCGACCGCAGCGGCGACGGAGCCGCCCTCGATATCGGCGGTGACGTACGCCGCCAGCCCAGCCAGGTCTCGGACCAGCTCCAGCGTGGCCGCCTCGGCGGCGCCGACGCCGTCGGGCAGCCCGGCCGCGGCCGCGACGCCGAGACTGGTCGTGCCGACGGCCGGGAACCCGGCTTCGACCAGGCAGCGAGCCGACGCGACGTCCCAAGCGTTCGGCAGGACGAGTGGGTCGCCCGCGCGATGAAGTTCGGCGAACGTGGTCACGACGATGCTCCTTCCACCAGGGCTAGCGCGTGGGCGCGGCCGGGGCACACCCGTGGGCCGGCTCCGAAGGCCAGCTCCCCGGCGAGCTCGACCTGCACGGTCTCACCGGCTTCCACGATGACGTCGCCGACCGTGGTGCCCGCGAGAGCCTGCCGTTTCGTGAACGGCACCGGCGGCCGGTCGCGTAGGACCTCGTCGAGCGGCGCGTGGCGCGTACGGTCGATCAGGGTCGCCGTCGCCTCGCATGCTTGCACGAGGACGCCGATCCTCGCCGCGGTCGCCTCGTCGGGCACGCCGCCGAAGACGGCGACGAGCTGATCCACTGCGGCATCGGCACGCGCCTCGTCACCGGTCCCCGGCTGGTACGCCTGCGCGACGTCGCGTACCAGCTGAACGATGTCCTCGGTGACGCCCATGGCCGTTGCCAGCGTCGCCGCTGGATGGCGCGTTCCGGTGTGCCGCAACGCTTCCAGCGGGATCGCGTCGATGACGGCGACCGAGAGTGCCCGTCGCCGGGCGTGGTCGTCGCCCGAGCTGAACCGCCCGACGGCCGACCGCAGCCAGGCGATGCCGCCGACGCCGGACGGCGAGGGCGGCACTGGCGGCACGATGAACCCGGGGTCGGTCAGGACGGCGAGCGCGGCATCATGCCCGTGTATCTGCTGCATACCCCGACGCTACGGGCTCCACAGTTCGGCCTGGGCCGAAACGTCCTCAGTCGGTTCGCTCGGCGCACTGCATGACCATGCCGTGGGCGAGGATGCTCGGCGCGCTCGGGTCGGGATGGTCGTCGATCCGCAGCTCGGTCACGTCGTTCGGGCCCATCCGCGGCTCCCGCAGTTCGGGGACCGCCGCGACGACGGCGTCCCAGTCGACGGTGATCGCCACGGCGTCGCCCTCGCGTGCCCAGATCGCCTCGAGCTGGTCGGCGGTGGGGGCCAGCTCGCTGCCGTCGGCGAACTGCACCCGGAAGTACGCCGCCAGGTCGAGCCCGTCGCTCAGCGTGCCGTGCTGCACCGTCCACAGTCGCCAGATGAAGTCCGTGGTGACCACTTCGAGCGCCGACCCGATCGCGGCATAGTCCGCCCCTGGTGCGACACAGCCGATCGACTCGACGGCGATGCGAGCCTGATCGAGGTCGGGGAACGAGAACGCGAGCGAGAGGGTGCGCCAGACCGACGAGCCGGAGCATTCCACGACGTAGAAGCTGGGGTCCTGGGCGGTCTGCGCCGGCGGCGTGGCCGGCGTGTGCTCGTCGGCGGCCAGTCCGGGCAGCTCCAGCGCCTCGCCCGGGAGCAGGTCCCGGCGAAGGTCCGGGACCAGGTCGGCCAGAGCGAGCCGCCAGGCGCCGCTGCCGCCGTCCGCCAGCAACAGGTCGCTCACCGGGTCGTACGCCACGCGGCTGCTGGTGTCGAACAGGACGATGCTGTCCCGGTCGCGCTTGGTCAACGCGCAGCCGGGCGGCAGATCCGTCACGTGCTGGAATCGTCCGTCACGCCAGATGCCGACGCCTTCGTTGGACACCGACCACAGGCCGCCGTGGCGCGGTGACCAGAACAGTTCGTGGGGCTCCCAGTCGGCGTCCGCGCCGACCTGCGTCCACTCGTCGCCGCGCAGCAGCCACAGTTCGCCGTCGGCGAAGCAGTACAGCCCGCGCGGGTTGGCGCACAACAGCGACTCGCCCTCGGGCGGGGTGTCCTCGGTGTCCAACGCGTGCCATCGACCCCGCTGATGCACCAGGGTCTCCAGGTCACCTCCGCTCCACAGGACGAGCCGATCGCCGGCCTCGTCCCAGCCGAGCCGGTCATCGTTGAACTCGTAGGTCCGGCTGGCGACGTTGTCTTCGGGTGGGCTCAGCTGGAGCGCCCGCCCAGCGGCGTCGGCCCGGAAGATCGCTCCGTCGCTGTCGAGGAGAAGCAGGCCGTGCGGGGCTGCGGTGGCCAGCTCCACGTCGTCGGCGGGGTGCGACGCCGACGACCAATGGCTGTCGGTCAACCGAGCCACCTCGGCCGAATCGCGTTTGAACGCCCATAGTGGACCATCGGACAGCGCGGTGAACTGCCAATCCTTGTCGCCGGTGTCGAACGGGAACTCCGTCGTCGGCGTACCGGCCGGGGTGAACTCCGCCGCGCCCGAGGGGGCGATGTGAGCGGTGTTGTTCCGGTCCAGCAGGAGCCACGTTCCGGTGCCCGCGTCGCGGGCTACCGGCGCAGCCCGGGTGAAGAACGGCAGGCTCGGCCCTTCGGCGTCGGGCTGGTCGAACGGGCGCAGGGATTGCGGCGCTGCACCGCACAACACGTCTACGCGGCGGTCGACCGGATTCCAGACGATGCTGTTGCCCTCGTGACCCGTGGCGGGTCCATCGGTCCAGCCCGTGTCGGCGCTCCAGCGGAACATCCGGCCGTCGAAGTCGTCGCTGCCGGCCACGACGACGCCGTGGTCCGGGTCGGCGGCGGCCGTGCGCAGGGCGTGCTTCTCCAGGTCCAGGCCGGGGATCGGCCCGGCCACGAATTCCAGGGTGTCGCCCTCGTCCGGCACCGCGAGCAGGGTTCCGTCGTGGGCGAGGAGCAGCATGCGATCGCCCAGCCGGAACGCGGCGAACACCCGCCGGTCGTCGGCCAGCTGCGGCGGGTACGCCAGCGTCCGCTCCCACTGCGGAAAGCGCACCGAGGTGATCACCACACCGGTGAGCGCGGCGCGCGCGTCGGGTTCGGGCCGGGAGCCGGTGAGCCCGAACAGGAACGTGTCGGCGTGCACCGGGTCGTAGCAGGCGAAGAGGCCGTGTACGCCGTCGCCGTAGGAACGATCCGGGAAGAGGCCGTCGGCGAGATGCGTGAACCGGTCGCCGGACCAGCGCCACAGATCACGCTGGTGTACGCCGGCGCCCTGGGTGAACAGCAGGATCCCGCGCAGACCCGGATCCTGGACGAGCGCACGGGTGTGCTGGAAACCGGCGAGGCCCGCCGGACTGACCGCTGTCCACCGTGTCGCGTCAATTGTCATCCGGGGCCTCCATTGTGTTGCCTCAACCGCGATCGTGCCCATTACACTGCTTCGCGGCCGTTTGGCCGAAAGCGCAACGGCACCATACCTGGGGAGGAGACGCAATGAGAAAACGTCGGGTTAGGACGGTCGGCCGGTGAGCCGCGCCCAGGTCCTCGGCCGTAAAGCCGCCGGCCGGTTGGTGGCGGACCCGCCCGCCTGGCTCACTGCGCTGCGACTCGATCCGGCCGTCGGAGCACTCGGTGTGACGTGGCACGACGACGAGACGATCACCCGGGAGTCGGCCGAAGCCGACGAACGGCCGTCCGACTGGGGCCTGCACACCCAGGCGACCATGCAGCACATCCGGCTGAACCGGCCGCACCTGGTGCCGGTCGCGCGCGGGCCGCAGTACACCGGGCGCGGCCTGGGGATCGAGAGCGACGCCGTCTGGTACGTCGACGGCCGCGATCCGAGTCAGCTGCTGTTCGCGCCGAGTTCGGCATACCCGACGTTCCTGCAGGTGCCCGGCGGCACGACCGCGGACCAGATGGCCGAGGTGCTGCGCGGGTTCTTCCCGGTCGAGCGGCCGACCCGCGTGACCCTGCCGAAGGTCGCGCGCGGCTTCCTCGGCTACGTCGAGCGGCTGGGCGTCCCGAGCCCGTACACGGGCCAGGTGGAGGGCATCGACGGCCTGACCCTCGACCGATACTTCACGATGAACCTGTACGCCGAGGCCGGCTCCTGGGGCAGCGCCTACTACGACGACCCGTACCCGGAGGAGTTCGGCCGGCCGATCGAGATGATCGGGATCGGCCGGGAGGCGCAGAAGCAGGCGGACGGGGTGCCGTCGATGACCTGGCGTACGGCGCACAGCGGCTCCTACGTGACGTTCGAGGCGCACTACGGCGAGATGCTCGTGGGCGAGGTCCGCTATCGGCCCAGCACGTACCCGGAAGTGGTGGAGGCGCTCAACGCCTACTTCGGCTCGTACTTCCCCACGGACCTGCCGGTCGACGTGATCGGCGCGCTGCTGGGGTTCGACTTCCAGACGATCGACATGCTGGAACGCGAACTCGACGTGGAGACCGACCTCGGCGACAAGCTCGGCCAGCTCCACATCGCCGTCGCCCTGGCCTACGGCGATGTCGACGCGCTCGCCCGGCTGCGGCCCTACTTCCACGACGACAACGGGTCGTACCGGTCGCAGGCCATGAACTTCCTGCTGCCGTACAACTACGAGTGGATGCTGGAGGAGCTGGTCCTCACCGAACCGGAGGAACAGCTGACCGGGCAGCTGAACCAGATCCTCGACCGCGGCATCAGCGGCCGGCATCCCGACATCTTCGACGGCGACGGCTACGCCGGCTATGACGACGAAGAAGACGACGAAGAAGACGAAGGCGAGGACGACGAGTGACGACCGACCGCAGTGACTCGCACTGCTACGTACTGCGGGCCGGCACGCCGGCCTCGGTCGTGACGGACCTCGCGGCCGAGCGCGGCTGGGTCCTCGTCAGTGACGAACCGCCCAGCTTCAACCGAGCCGCGATCAAACGGTGGCGTCCGTCCGAGGAGGCCGACGCCGACCAGGTGGAACTGATCTCCGACCACATGTCGGGCTGCCACACCCTCACCGCGCCCGAACCGGTCCGGTGGATCGCCGAGGCCCTTCCCGTCTGGACGGCCGGCGAGCTGTTGGACCAGGCGCGATCGGACGAGGACCCGCTGGTACGCATGCGTGCTCTCCGGGCGCTCCAGTACTTCCAGATCGCCGCCGCCCTCCGCAGCGCCCCGGATTCGCCGCTCGATCCGGACGAGCCGCACCTGCGGCTGATCGCCGACGACGAGCGCTACCTCGACGTGTTCCGCCAGGGACTCGACGACCCGGTTCCCGGCGTACGCCGAGCGGCGGTCGACGGGCTGTGCCGGACGTTCTATCCCGGCGCTCAGCCGATCCTGCGGGCGTACCGCGACCGCCTGGCCGAGCAGGGCGAGCCCAGCGACCAGCTGGAGACGATCGACTGGTACCTGGAGAAGGGACTGCACCGCATCCGCGCCAAATCCGGCGACGACGACGCGTGACGAGCTCCCCGCCCGGTTGCGGCGTCAGCGCAGCCAGGGGCGTACGCGCCGGGCGGTGAGCAGGACGAGGGCGGAGAGGGCCGTGATGACGGCTTGCGAGATAGCCCGACGGCCCGGAGCGGCGGATGCTCCGGGCCGTCGAGCGGCGGAATCAGACGGCGGCGTGCTCCTCCGCCGGCACTACCTCAACCGATCCACTGTGGTGGGCGGGTCGCCGGAAGGTGAGCGCCGCCAGCAGCGCTCCGGCCAGGGCCACCGCCGCCGTCACGGTGAACGCGGTGGTGTAGCCGCTGGTCAGCTCGACCGGGTCGGTGCTCTGCCCGGCTCCGTTGGCCACGGCGACGGCCGTCATCGCGGCCAGGCCCAGCGCCGAGCCGACCTGGTACGTCGTGTTGACGATGCCGGAGGCGAGACCGCCCTCGGTCGGGGCGACGCCGCTGATCGCGGTCATCGTGGCCGGGATGAAGGCCAGCGCCATGCCGGCTGCGGCGACGAGCGAGCCTGGCAGCACGTCGGCGACGAAGCTGCCGTGCGGATCGGCCAGGGCCAGCAGACCCAGTCCGGCGGCGAGGACCGCCAGCCCGGTGACGACGAGCGGACGGGCGCCGAACCGGGCGAGCAGGCGACCGGTGACCCCGATCATGCCGACCATGATGAGCGCGGTCATCGGCAGCAGCGCCGCGCCGCTGGCGAACGAACCGAAGCCGAGCACCTGCTGGATGTAGAGGTTCAGGAAGTACCACATCGGAATCCAGGCCGCGCCGAGCAGCGCCATCGACAGGTTGGCCGCCGCCAGACCCGGCGTACGCCAGATGCGCAGCGGCATCAGCGGTGCGCGTACCAGTCGCTGAAGCAGTAGGAACCCGGCGATCAGCGCGACCGACGCGATCAGCTGGCCCAAGGTCGCGGCCGAGGTCCAGCCGTTGGCCGGCGCGGTGACCAGCGCCGCGACGGCGAGCGCGAGACCCGCGGTGACCGCGAGCGCGCCGGCGAGGTCGGTGCTGCTGCGGCGGCCGGGCACCGCGGGCAGGGTCGCCGGGGTCAGCGCCAGGGTGACCAGGCCGATCGGGACGTAGATGACGAACACCCACGGCCAGGTGAGCCACTCGGTGATGACGCCGCCGAGGAAGACCCCGGCGGTGCCGCCGGCGGGGGCGGCCGCGCCGTAGAAGGACAGCGCCTTCGGCAGCTCCGTCGGCTGACCGGCGAACAGGACCATCAACAGCGTCATCGCGGCCGGGGCGAGCAGCGCCGCGCCGACGCCCTGGACCGCACGACCGGCGACCTCGACACCGGGAGTTCCGGCCGCCGCGGCCAGGACGGACCCGGCGATCAGGACCAGCCAGCCGGTGGCGAAGACGCGGCGGGCACCGAACAGGTCCGACAGCCGGCCGCCGAGCAGGAGCAGACCGCCGAAGGCGACGGCGTAACCGTTGAACACCCACTGCAGGCCGCTGGGGCTGAAGCCCAGATCCTCCTGCATCCGGGGCAGCGCTACGGCGATGATCGAGGTGTCCATGATGACCATGAACTGGGCGGTGGCGAGGACCGCGAGGGCCCACCAGCGCCGGGGATCGGGATTCATGACAAGCCTTCCGAAGGTTCGAGGTGGTAGCCGGCCGCGCCGACGGCGGCGGCGATCGCTGAGGTGGTGGCGGGGCCGGCGACGGTGACGCGTCCGGCGCGCAGGTCGACGCTGACGCCGGTGACTCCCGGTACGCCCTGGAGGGCGTCGGTCACCTTCGTCGCGCAGGACTGGCAGGTCATGCCGGAGACGGCGAAGTCGCGGCCGTCGACGACGGCGGGAGTGGCGGAATCGCTTGTCTGGCAACAGGTGCACATGGCATGTCCCCTCGGAAAGATACCCCCCATGGGTATCTGGCTTGGAGACAGTAGCATACCCCCGGGGGGTAACAGAAGGGGATCTTGGTTCAGCCGAGTTCGACGGCGGCGAGCAGCTCACGAACCCTTGGCGGCCGGCTCGGCGAGCCCGGCTTCGGTCGCCAGCGTGCCCGGCGACTCACCCCAGACGATCCGCCGTTGCCACAAGGTGTGCCGGGAGTTCGACGGTGACATCGAGACCGCCGCCGGGCCGCGCGGTGACCGCTAGACGTCCCCGGTGCGCGAGCGCGACCGCGCGCACGATGGACAGTCCCAGCCCGAGACCATCGGTTCTCACGCGGGCACCCTGCCCGTGCACGAACGGTTCCAGCAGCGCCTGCGCCTCGTCGGGGGAGATTTCCCGGCCGCTGTTGGAGATCTGCAGCACGGCCTCCCCGTCGGCCATACCGGTGGAGATCGTGAGGTGCCCGTCCGGCTGGTTGTAGCGGACCGCGTTGTCGATCAGGTTGTCGACCATCCGTTCCAGCAAAACCGGTTCGCCACTGACCGAGGCCGGTCGCAGATCCGCGTGTACGGCGAGATCGCGCACCCGGTGCCTGGCGGCGTCGAGGGCGGCGGCCGCGATCCCGGCCAGATCCGCAGGCTCGCGCGCACCGACGCCGGCCTGGCTGCGGGCCAACAGCAGCAGTCCGTCCAGGACGCGCTGCACGTGCTCGACGGCGTCGCGTATGTCGCCGGCCATCGCGAGCAGCTCGGCTCGGCTGGGGTGGCCGTCCAGGGTGACGTCGATAGCGGTACGCACAGTGGTCAGCGGCGTACGCAGCTCGTGCGCGGCGTTCGCGGTGAACAGCCGCTGGCTGTCGAGGATCCGGTCCCGCTCGGCGACGCCGCGCTGAATGCGGTCGAGCATCCCGTTGACCGTGCCCGCCAGCGCGGTCAGTTCGTCGGCAGGGGAGGTGACCGGCACCCGCTCGGTGAGGTTCTCGGCGGACAACCGCCGTGCGGTAGACGAGATCGCGCGGATCGGCCGCAGCACCCTTCCGGCCACCAGCCATCCCAGTACGACGGCCAGCCCGGTCACCACGACGAGCGCCAGACCGGCCTGGGTCAGCAACGCGGACAGGGTGTCGGCCTCCACCCGGTCGGCGAGGTCGCGTAGCCCCTGTCCCGATGGCGGCGTCGGCTGAGGCGTGCCCGAGGGCAGGCTGCCGGACGGGTCCAGATCGATGAAGAAGGAGCGGTGCCGCAGGTTCTGCTGCATCAGCAGGTAGGTCAGTGCGGTCAGCGTCCCTCCGGCGGCCAGGACCAGGGCGGTCAGCAGCAGGGTCAGCCGCGCTCGGGCGGTCAGCCGCATTCGGCGATCCGGTAGCCGGCTCCGGTCACGGTCTCGATCAGCGGCGGGCCGCCGAGCTTGCGGCGCAGCGTGCCGACGGTGATCCGGATCGCGTTGGTGAACGGGTCGGCGTGCTCGTCCCACACCTTGTCCAGCAGCGTTTCCGCGCTGACCACGTCACCTCCGGCGGCGAGCAGCTGTTCGAGTACGCCGAACTCCTTGGGGGTCAGGTGCAGCAGCCGCCCGTCCCGTTCCGCGGTACGGCGCGCCGGATCCAGCGCCACACCGGCGACACGCAGCACCGGCGGGCGGGCCGGAGCGCTGCGTCGTACCAGGGCGTGGACCCGCGCGACCAGCTCGGAGAACGCGAACGGCTTGCCCAGGTAGTCGTCCGCGCCCAGCATCAGGCCGTCCACCCGGTCCTCGACAGCGTCGGACGCGGTCAGCATCAGAACCCGTGACGCACCACGATGGACGAGCCGGCGGCACACGGTGTCGCCGTGCACGACCGGCAGGTCCCGGTCCAGCACGACCACGTCGTACGGGGTGCTCGCGGACTTGTCCAGGGCGGTCTGGCCGTCGAGGGCGAGGTCGACCGTGAAGCCGTGCTTGCGTAGCCCGGCCGCGATGTACCCGGCGAGGGGTTGCTCGTCTTCGACCAGGAGCACACGCATCCGTGGAGTATCGCAACACCGGCATATGGAACGCGTATGGATCGTCGATCGGCCACCGATAGGCGCCGGTCGGTAGATGTGGTCACCGTCGAATCCAGTCAGAAAGGCGTTGACCATGATCACAACTCGCCGAGCGGCGCTGAAAATGCTGGGCGCCACCTCGATCGCCACGACCGCGGGGCTGGCCGTCCAGGCGGCCGGCTCGTCACCCGTAGCCGCGGACACCGGCTTCCCGTCCGGGCGAGTGCCCAAGGGCCTGCGGCCCGGCGGTGAACTGGACCGGCTGATCGCGGACATGGCGGCCAGGGACGTGTTCTCCGGTAGCGTGCTCATCACCTACCGGGGCCGGACCGTCCTGTCCCGCACGTACGGGATGGCCGACAAGGCGCGTGCGGTGCCCAACGGACCCGACACGTTGTTCGGCCTGGCCTCGATCGCCAAGCTGTTCACCGCCGTCTCGGTGGCGCAGCTCGCCCAGCGCGGCAAGCTGGCCTACTACGACACGATCGGCCAGCACGTAGACGGGTTTGCGGCCGAGATCGCCGACCAGGTGACGATCCACCACCTGCTGACCCATACCTCGGGCCTGGGCGACCCGTTCGGCGACCCCGGATTCTGGGACGCGGCCCGCACCTGGACCAGCGTCCAGCAGGTGATGGACGGTACCGGCGAGTTCGTCCGGAAGGAGACGCTGGCGTTCCCGCCGGGCGCGGGCAGCCAGTACAGCAACTCCGCGTACCACGTGCTCGCGGAAATCGTCGCGCGTGCCTCCGGGCAGGAGTACCACGACTACGTCCGCGAGCACGTCTTCCGTGCCGCGGGGATGGGCAGCGCCGACTTCTACACCCTGCCGCAGTTGCGCGAGGACCGCCGCATCGCCCATGGCTACTACCGCCCGGAGGGGGCCGCCGACCGGATCGACAACCTCGACGAACAGATCTTCCTGCCCGGTGCGTTCGCGTCCTGCGCCCAGCTGGAGCGCTTCGCCCACGCGCTGTGGGAGGAGAAGCTGCTCAACCCCGCGTACACCCAGCTGACGCTCAGCCCGAAGCTGCCCGGCCTGCCGCCGCCCGGCCCCACGCAACTGACCGTGTTCACCGGCTATGGCCCAGGCGCCACGCTCGCCGGCGACCATTGGTCGTATGGACACAACGGCGGCAGCAGCATCGGCGGCGTGGCCGAGCTGATGTTCTACCCGGACCACGGGTACGTGACAGTGATCGTGTCCAACTACGAGATGGAGAGCATCCGGGGGATCCCGGGCCTGGCCCGGAAGCTGATCGTCGAGCAGCAGTAGCGAGCGGTAGCCGCAGAGGAGTCGCGGCCGTCGCGCCGGCCGTACGCCGTCGCCTCGCCCCGTCGCGGTGGACCCGGTTGGCGACGCTGTGCGCCTGGCTCAGCGGCCTGACCACCACGGCATTCCTGACCGGGTTCGTGCTCGTCATGTCGGATCCGAACGCGATGGGGGCGTCGCTCGCGGTGGCGGCGGTGGGCTTCTTCGCGGTGGCGCTCCGCTACCACTTGCTCTGACCCATTTCCGTGACGGAACTTCCGCCCGCGCTGTGTCGGATTCGGCTCCGGAGAACATCACGAGGGCGAAAGTTCCGCCACCCCCTTGCCCTCGCGGCTGGGGCGGACAGCGGCCCAGCCGGGTACGCAGCCGCGACTAGAGTGGTGCGGTGACGGCGTCTGAGCTTGCGCGGCGGCTGCGGGCCATCAGCTGGGACGGCGGCTTCCGGCATACCCGGTCCCGCGTCGCGCTGATGTCGGAGTACCTGCGCCGGGCCGCGTGGTGGGCCGGCCACGTCGGCCACACCGGCGAGTGGCCCTTCTTCGACATCGCCGGCGCCGTGGATCCCACCGTCCGCGCCGACGTCTCGCTGCTCGGGCCCGGCATTCCCGGCTGGTACGCCAGACGCATCTGCACGTGGGCGCTGCACTTCGCCGAACTGAGCACTGTGGCCGGTGATCGGCTGCCCGGCCTCGACGACCCTTTCGAGCCCCTGATCGTGCTGTTCGAACGCGGCGGCGACTTCACCACCGCCCACGGCCGGATCGAGGTCGACCTCGTCCAGTTCCCGCAGCGGCCGTGGACGGCGTACCGGACGGCGGATCCCGTGGTCGACCTCGACCCGGCCGCCCTGGACCGAATCGACGGGACTACGCCTTAGCCGTCGATTCCGCGAGTGCCGTACGCGCGTCGTCGGCCTCCGGCAAGCCCAGTCCGGTGTAGAGCTCGAGCGCCGTCTCGAAATGGGCCCGCGCGCGGTCTTCGTCGTCCAGCGCGCGGAGGACGTGGCCCATCCCGAGATGGGCCTGTGCCTCCTGGTGGAACCCTCTGATCTGCTCCGCCATGGCCAACGCCCGCCGATAGAGCGCCAGGGCCTCCTCGGGCCGGCCTTGGCGGAGAGCCGCCTCACCCATGCCGTTGAGCGAGCCCGCCTCGGCGGCCGGTACGCCGACCTGATGGAAGAGCTGGACCGCCTGACGAAACCGTTCGGACGCCGCCGGGGCGTCCCCGAGGCGCAGCAGCAACATCCCCAGTTTGTCCAGCGTGTGCGCTTCCACGATCGGCGTGCTCAGCTCGTGGAGGATGACCAGCGAGGCATCGAAGTGGTCCGCGGCCGCCGCGAGATCTCCGAGTCTGGTCTCGATGACCCCGAGATTGGTCAGCGCGTTCGCCTGGAACCGCCGCGCGTCGAGGTCCCGGAACCGGCTCAGCGCCTCGCGCTGGTGCTCGCCCGCCTCGGCGTAACGGCCGTGCTGTTGCAGGAGGACGGCCAGGTTGTTGAACGCGATCGCCTCGCCGAGCGCGTCGTCGGCCTTGGTCGCGACGGCGATCGCCTCGCGTGTCTGTGCCATCGACTCCGCACCGCGGCCGAGGTGACTCAGCGCCACGCCGAGGCCGAGGTACGCCAAAGTCTCGGCGAGCGGGTCGCCGGCTCGGCGAGCCTGGGCGAGCGAACCCTGCTGGCACTCGAGGGCCAGGTCGACCTGACTCATCCGGCTGTAGGCCGCCCCGAGCAGCCGCAATGCGTGCGCCAGCGCGCTCGGGTCGTCGGTGCCTTCCGCCGAGCGCCGGGCCTGGTCGCTGAGCGCGATCGCCTCGGTGAGATGAGTGTCGATCAGATAGCGGTGCACGATCCGGGCGAGGTCGACCACGTACGCGTACTTGCCACAAGCGGCGACGTGGGCGGCGACGGCGATCAGGCAGAAGCGTTCGGCGTCGAGCCAGGCACCGGCCGCATCCGGTGTCGTCAGGTCCGGAATCGTGGCACTGGAAGGGATTCGGGGCGGTCGGTGGGGAGCTTCGGCCGGGTGCAGGCAGTCCATCGCGGCCGTCGCAGCCGTCCGGTAGAAGTCGAGCAACCGTCCCGTGGCGTTCTCCCGCTCGTCCCGGGTGAGGTGGAGGTTCGCCAGGCTTCCGGCGTACGCCCGCAGCAGATCGTGCAAGCCGTAGCGGTTGGGCGCCGATCGGTGCACCAGGTGTGCCCGGGCGAGGACGGCGAGGTTCTGGCGCGCCTGGTCGATGGGCACACCGGTCAGCGCGGCGACGGCGTACGGGTCGATGTCGGACCCGGGATGCAGCCCGAGCAGTCGAAACGTTTCGAGCGCAGCCGTGGGCAGGTGATGGATCGACCACGAGAACACCTCGCGCACTGCGGCGTACGGATCGCCCCCGGGATCGAGCAGGTCGAGCCGGGACTGCCGATCGGTCAGCTCCGCGGTGAGTTCGGCGAGCGTGCTGTCGGGCCGGGAGACGGCCAGCTCCGCCGCGACCCGCAGGGCCAGCGACAACCGCGCGCACTGCTCGGCGAGCAGAGCGGTGGCGACCGGTTCCTCCTCCGCTCGGCGGCCGATGAGGCGGTTCAGCAGGTCGACCGCTTCGGTGATCGTCAGCAGTCCCAGATCCAGCCGGTACGCCCCATCCACCGCGACCAGTCCGGCCAGGCTGTCCCGGCTGGTGACCACGACCAGACACGAGCCCGAACCGGGCAGCAGCGACCGGACCTGCCGTACGCCCGCGGCGTTGTCCAGCACGATCAGCATCCGCTTGCCAGCGACCTCGCTGCGGAATCGCGCAGCCCGATCGTCCTCCGCGAGCGGGACGTTGTGGCTGGTCAGGCCGAGTGCGGTGAGGAAGCGGGCGAGGGCGTCGCCGGTGGCCATCGGCTGCTCGGGGTCATAGCCGCGCAGATTCACGTAGAGCTGGCCATCCGGGAACCTGGCGCGTACGCGGTGCGCCCAGTGCACGGCCAGCGTGGTCTTACCGACGCCCGATTTCTAGCACACATGAGGCATCATGGTTTACATGCGCAGACGCCAGACTACCCCCGACCGCCTGCCCCGAAACGGTCTGGGTTTCGCCCGGTTGTCGGATCTTCGGCTGCTCGACTTGGACGAGGACGGGCAGGCGAAGGGCAATATCGACCAGGAGCAGCGTATCCGCGACTACGGCCGGGCGATCGGCTGGAACATCACGCGCGTGATCGTGGAGAACGATCTCGTACGCCGTGCTGACGGGTCGATCAAAGGTGTGTCAGCGTTCAAGCGACGCAAGGTGCTGCTTCCCAACGGCCGTCACGAGTGGCGCACCTACCGCCCCGGCCTTCGCCTGTCCCTGGATCTGCTGACGCGCGGTGAGCACGACGGGTTTATCCCGCTCGACTTGGACCGCGCGTTCCGCGACCCCCGCGACCTCGAAGATTTGATCGACATCGCCGAGGAGTACGGGGTACCCGTCGAGTCGGTGACCGGCTCGCTGCGGCTGAGCAACGACGCCGACATCACCATGGCACGAGTGCTGGTGGCGATGGCCAACAAGTCCTCCCGCGACACCGCCCGGCGCGTCTCAGCCGCGCGGGAACGCCAAGCACGCGACGGCGAGTACGGTGGCGGGCGGCGGCCGTTCGGCTTCGACGAGGACGGCATCACCATCCGCGACGCCGAAGCCGCGATCATCCTGGACTGCTCCATACGGATCGTGCAGGCCGCCGAAGCCGACGAGGAGTCCGAACGATCCGTGACGCTGCGGTCGTTGGCGGGCGAGCTACGCGGCAAGAAGGTCCCCACGGTGACCGGCGCGAAGTGGTCGGCAGAGACGTTACGCGACATCCTGCTTCGGCCGCGTAACGCCGGGCTGATGGTGTTCCAGGGTGAGGAGATCGGCGACGCCCCATGGAAGCCGATCGTGCCGCTGGAGACGTTCCGGGCTGTGCAGCGGATTTTGACCGACCCGAACCGGCGCACCGGCCCTGGCTCGGCACCGAAATACCTGGGCACGACGCTGTTCAAGTGCGGCATCTGCACCGATGAGCACTTCACCGATCCGGTTGGGGTGGAGGTGACCCTGGGCGGGCGGGCGCCGCGTTACAAGTGCAAGCAGGGCAACCACTTGACCCGCAACGTCGCCCACACCGGCAAGCTCGTGATCTCCACCATCCTGAACCGGCTGTCCCGCGAGGACGCGGCCGAGCTTCTCACGCCGGCCCGCCCCGAGATCGACACGGAGGCGCTGCGCGCGGAGGCGGCGGCGATCCGCAAGAACCTCAACGACATGGCCGCCGACCAGATCCTCAGCAAGGTGACCCGCGAGCAGTTGTACGCGGCGACCGCGATCGGCAAGACGCGGCTGGACGAGATCGCCACCATCCTGAACACCGCCGTTGTCGACTCGCCGCTCAAGGACCTGATCGGCGTTGACGACATCGAGGCAGCGTGGGAGTCGCTGACTTTGGCGCATCAACGGCTGATCGTCGACACGCTTGTGACCGTGCGGATTCTGCCGGTCGGCCAGCGCGGACGCGGCTTCGACCCGGACTCGGTAGAGATCCGGTTCAAGAAGCAGCTCCAGGCCGAGCAACTACCGGCCGCCCAGCGAGCCCGGCGACGTAAGACGAAGACCACGGCAGCGGCGTAAGGCTGGAACTGGCAAGAGGGAGCCGCCAGCAGTTTGCCTGGCTGCAGAGAGGAGAATGAGGCCATGGCCTTGCCGTCCGAAGTCGAGCGCTACATCCGTTTCCAGCTTGAACAGCTGAGCTCACATAACGAGCACCACACGTTCGAGACGATCAGCTTCCGCATCGCTGAGCGGCGGATCAGCGCCAATCTTCTGCCCGCAACCGGGCCAGTGAGCGCAGGGGGAGATCAGGGGCGTGATGCGGAGACCTACTACACCCGGCTCCCCGATGAGCTGCCGGGAGCGGGCGGCTTCGTCGGCCGCGCCTCAACCGAGCCCGTGGTGATCGCATGTTCAGTGCAGAAAGACGGCCTCGACAGCAAGATCCAAGCTGATCTGGAGTCGATCTGTAGCCGTGGGGAGCCGGTCTCCCGTGTCGCATTCTTTGCCGTTCAGGACATCCCCGTGGCTCGTCGCCACAAGTTGCAGGCCCACGCACGCGAACGCTTCGACGTTGGCCTCGACATCTTCGATGGACAGGCCGTAGCACATGAGCTCGGCTGCGGTGACCTAATTTGGGTCGCACAGCGTTACCTCGAACTGCCATCACACATGGTCCCCGATCAGGCGGAGGCACCACAGCCTGAGTGGTACTCACAAACCCTGACAGCACTGCGCTCCCGGGATCAGAAGAGACTTACCGCTGGTGCGATGTCCGAGGTCCGCGACGGTCTTCGCCACGCCACCTTCGAGGCGGAAGCCCGTGTCGATCTTCCGGAGTGGCTGGGCTACATCCGGGAGTTCATCGACGATGGCCTCCCATCTGACCTTGTATTTCGAGCACGATATGAGTCAGTCGTCGCCACCCTGAGAGGGATGAACACCCTCGACGGCGTGGAGGGTGACATGCGAGCTGCGATCACATTCGCACTCGGCACGGACTCCATATCGGCGCTGGACGACGCGGCGATCCTTCTTCAATACTGGGGCGGCGCATGGGCACGCCACATCGCCGAGGCTACCGCTGACGAGCTGCGTGACCTCAACCTACGTTTACGAGCACATGTTGCTGCGCTTCTTGACCACACGGACCCCGCGACCCATCCGATGCGCAAGGCGCGGCTTCATGACGTTCTTGCGAACCTGTGCCTCCAGCCACGGTGGCCGGAGATCGTAAGGCCACCAGTCGGCTCTCTGCCGTCGCCGCAGGAGACGACGGCCCTGCGCCGCGAGACAGAGGCGACCGGCGAGGATCTCCCGGTGATCAGCAACGATGATGTCCCGCTCGATTTCGCGGAGGCGATGGATCACCTCGATGCGTTCGTCGACCTGCTGCCAAGGGCGCGGGCGGTACCAGTCGGGAACACCAGCCAGGTCTTCCAAATGCTAGCGCCCGTACTCACGTCCGACCCGCGCTACGCAAAGGTACGCGACGCCCTCGACGCCGCCTCCGCATCGATCAGTGGTGACTCTGTGACCGCCGACCGATGCCGTAAACGCGCGATCGCGTTCCTTCGAGCAGGTAGGCCCCTCGAAGCTCTCGCCGAACTACACACCGCAAAGATCAACTGGTGGCACGGTGACACCATGCGCGGCTCTCTCCTTGCCATGCGAATGATCGGGAGGACATATTCCGAACTCGGTTTTCTCTATGCGGCGAAGCAATACGCGCTCGCCGCAGGCGCCGCAGCTGTGATCTCGAACGCCCAGGAGCTGCAAGACCTTGTACCTGAGTGCCTCATCGACGCTTTGGGCTACTGTTACAGCACGGGGAACTGGGCTGATTCGCTTGGCTTCTGCCGACTGGCAGTCCATGCCCACAGCTCGCTAGCCGAGAACGCCTTCGATCATCAGGCGCACCCGAGTCTGCAGAGCATTGACTTTCATGCGCCGTTCGCGTTGCTCGCAGCGGAGCGGTTCAGGCCCAGTCTCTTGCCGATCCTTCAGGGGGCACTTGGCGAGCAGGTGTATGGGGATCTTGCAGATATTGTCGATCTCGTCCGCCCGTCGTTTAAGTTTACCGAGGACGAGCTGGCCGCCAAGGCTAGCGACGACCTGCACGGTCTCCCGTTCTCTGATGTCGGCGGTCGGCGCACGCTCGCGTTCGCGGCGCTTGGTACGACGTGGTTCATCTCCTGTATCAACGATCGCCCGAACGTACTGGCCGCAGAGCGGTTCGCCGCTGCCGCGCAGATCCTGCTCGCGGAACTGGCGATCGGTGACCCAGTGTTTCTGTCCCAGGAGATACACATCGATCTCATGGTCGGCACTCCGTTCGGGACCGGGGACCGCGTCCGGTTCAAGCCCAACAACGAGCGGATCGAATGCACGGTGATTCTCTCCGCCTTCACCGCATCGATCGACACTGATGCCCTTGAACTTGAATTGTCAGCGACCCTGGTACAGCTTATGGCGCACCTCAGCGGCAGGCCGCAACCGGAGTTCATGAGCTCCGTTGAGCAAGCCATAGCGAGGGGCCTTATGCACAAGTTGCACGCGGCTCGTCCGTATGACGATGTCGCCGGCCTCCTCGACGACTCTCACTACGAAGCCCTCGCATCGGTTTCCGTGGAGCTGGTGGGCGGCCAGCGGTTCGCACCTCGCGAGGTTGACGCGCTCGCCGCTCCGACGACGCCCGGCCCAGGCTACGACCAGGCGGCGAGCCTCGATGCCATCCGCGAGAACTACAGTTACCTTCCGACGCTGGTTCCTCAGACTCTGCCTCGGATACTTTCTGATTCGGGCACAGTTTCCGCCTGTCACCAGCTGCGCGACGAGGGCTGGCTTGACTGGCACATCCTTATCGCGATCGTCAACGCCGTGATCAACTTTCGCGCTCGTGCGGCAGGACTACTGGATCGCCCCGGTCCGCCGACGAAAGAGCAGCGGCAGCTTGCCCGTGCGCCAGAAACGGAACAATCTACTCCAATCCCGCTATCGGAGTTCACGAGTGATCGGCTGCAGGACGCGTTGAATTTTGCCCTCTTCGCGATTGGCCAACGGCGGTGGAAGTTGGAATCCCCGACGGCGACGCCGAACGTGGCTGCATTCCGAAGTCTGCTCGCGACGCGATACGGGCTTGATGACGATGTCCCTCATCGTGATCTATTGGTTGATGCCCTGACGGACGATGGCAAGCTGATGCCCTTGGCCCCAGACCAGTAGGGCGACCAACGGAAGCTCGTGTCAACGGCGGACGCCTTGCCACGAGAAGAGCGCGCGTCGCCGAACCAGTGACGGTTCGGCGACGCCGCCTTCGGGTGTCCGAGGCGGGGCCGGTCAGCGCGGCATGTCGGCGGTCAAGCACGGCCCGGCTCGGCACCGAAGTGCGTGGGCACGATGCCTTCCAGTGCGGCTGGCGTCCAGTGCCGTCCCTCGGGCGCGCTGGTGGTCACTCGATGACGACGGAAACGCTGTTGGTGGCGAGGCTGAGCTCGACGTCGGGCAGCGGGTGGGACCAGAAGCGTCCATCGGCATCGTGCCAGGAGACCACACAGTTCACGATCTTGACGTAGCTAGTCTCGCGGCAGATCGCCCGTACGCGGATGTCGTCATTGGAGCGCAGAACGTGGGGCCATTCTTCCAGAATGCCGGCGTCGCCTCGCTGACGGCCGTCCCACGCGGCGACCCGGCCCCGGACAGCCAGGTCGAGGATCGGCCGGTCGCCGAGGTTCTCCACGTGTGCCTCCACGACCGCGTCACCGTGGTTGGCGCCACCGTGTGTAGAGGGGCGCAGGGTGGTGTCCATCAGCTTGACCACGACCAGCCGGGCTTGCGCCTGCGCACGTTGTTCGTCATCGCGTCTGCGCTGCCGGGCATCGCGGCGGGCGATCCCGAGCGCGACCAGGACGGCCAGCAAGGTGAAGAAGGCCCCAGCGACCTGTCCGTAGGCGGCGAGCCAGGACGGGTCGCGTATCGCGTCACCGAAAGTCACTCCCGCATCATCGCCGACCGCGTCGACACCCACCTTCGCCCGAAGGCCGTTGACCGACTCGGTTGAGCGCGTCGCCGGTCGGGCGTGGGGCCGCCAATCCGGCCGATGCTGTCGCCGCGACGGGGAGGACACGACGAAAGGGCGCACCGGGTGTCGGTGCGCCCCTTCGACCCGTCTCAGCGCTTGACGGCGTTGACGGCGGGTGCGAACAGTTCGGCGATGCGCCGCTTCTGGCCTTCGCTCAAAGGTGGCGCTTCGGCGGCGAGCCGAGCGGCTGCCTGTTCGATGGCGATGTCGGTCTTGCTCTTCTTCACGGGTGCCGGGCGGGCCGGCCGGGTGGAGGGGTTCTCCTTATGGGATAGAGCTTTGCGATGTCGAGGGTGGTGAAGGGCTGGGGTTCCGGCGTCGGTGGCCGGTACGTCTTCGGCCATATGGCTCCATGCGTGCGCGTGTCTGGCTGGGGCTCGATCGTGCGTTCATTGGGATCTCCTCTTCTGCACCCGAGGTGGGCGCGTCTGCCGGGCCGCCTGGTGCGGCACGGCTTTCACGTCGTTGGTGTGGATGAATTTCCCGTACTTTCGCTCTGCGAGTCCCCTTTCCAGTGGTGGCCGATGCAGGCCGCCTGTGCTGCGCTGTCAGGATCTGCAGGCCGGAGGCTCAGCCTGCGACTCCTAACCGGCAGAGGGTCGCAGGGAGGGTCCGGCAGAGGCGCTACCCGTGGCTGGCCAGCGGATCGCGCTCGGCGGTGCCCTGCCACGTCGTGTCGTGTTCGGGGTCGAGGTAGGGCAGGTCGATGAGCTTGCGCCGGGGGCCGCCTTCGCCGACCAGGTGCCACACGTCGGCGGCTGGGCTTTTGCCGGTGTGGGTGAGGTAGTCGGCGGCGGTGGTGGCGATGATGGCCGGTGGCTGTTTGTAGGCGGTGTGGAGCCGGTCGTGCCAGTGCTGCTCGCGCAGGACGCTCGGCAGCACGAACAGGACGGGCCAGCTCCACGTGTGGGCGTAGGCGAAAAGTAGGCCGTACTTGGCGGCCTTGTCGGTGAGCAGGTCGAGGCGTTCGGTGCCGGTGTCGTACTCGATGAAGAACGGCACCGCCCGTCCGCCTTCGGCCCACACCCCGGCTCCGTCCGGCCGCGGTAGGCCGGAGGGGGCCATGAGGCGGTGGTCGGAGCCGTGGCGGAAGAAGGCTCCGGGCTCGTGGTAGGCCGACGCCGGCCGCCACGAGACCAGCCTCGTGCCGGGGTGGGTGCGCTGGTGCGCGGCCAGGTCGATGAACACGCCGTTGCCGCCGAGCAGGTGCGGCAGGTCTGGGCGGGAGATCAGTGACTGGTAGCGGCGCTTGGCTTGATCGCGCCGTGGTAGGCCGAGGCCGCGCTGGCCCATGACGTGCTCGTAGCCGACCTGTGCCAGGACGTAGTGGTACGGGTAGGAGCCTCCATCGGGCTTGTTGGGCCGGAACCGGCCGACCGCGCCCATGCTGGTCAGCTTGAGCAGGCGGCGTTGGGCGAAGTCGAGTGAGGGGAACAGGGCTTTGGCGATCTGGTCGGTGGTCAGGGCTCCGTGGTCGTAGAGCCAGCCCAGGAGCCGGTCGTCTCGGCCAGTGATGCGGACTTGCAGCCGCAGCAGCGGCGGCACGGTGCTTGTTCGTTTAGCGGATATGTTCACGCACACCCCTACGGGGGAGACCCCAGACAGGGTCTGTCTGGATACTTCGCGAAGCGCTGTTGGGCGCGCTGACCTGCGCTGTCAGGTCGTGGAGGGGGTCGGTTTGGGGGTCGGTGTCAAGACGGACACCAAGACGGAGACCAGCACCGACCCCGCCACGGTCACCGAGACCGTTAGCGCGGAGAGTCATGCAGGACAAGGCATCGGCTCCTGTTGGTCCGACTCGGACGGACTGTTGGGTGAGGTGGGTGAGAGTGATCATGGTTGGACCCTTCCGGGGCGAGGCAAGTCGAATGTGGATCGTCGCGCGACTGAACGCGCAGAAGCGTCTCGTGCCGGCGGCGTGCTGACAGGTGGGCGTGGGCGTCATGCGGCCTCGTCTGCGGTGGCTAACAGGTCGGGCGTGGGCTCGGCCCGCAGCAGTCTGACGAGCGCGGTAGCGGTGGCTGTCGACAGTTGATGCCCGTCCGCGCGTAGTTGCGCGGCCAGGCTGGTGCGGTTGAGGACGGCTCCTTGTCCGGCAAGGGCTTTGGCCGCCGCACGGGCGGCCGGGACGAGCCCCGTCACGTCCGGGGACGGACCGCGACGGTCCCGGACGGTCCGGGTCTCGTCCGCGCCGTCCGGGACCAGAGCCCCGATGTCCGGGACGAGCGGTTGCTCGTCCCGGACCGGCCAGGAGCCGTGGACGAGCGTCGCGGTCGTGTCCGGGACGGGACTGGCATCCGCGCGGGCCATGGCCATCTTCACCATGGCCAGGAACCCCAGCGCGGGCAGCGCGGCTGCGATCCAGCCGATGACCGACGCCTCCGCCTCGACCACCTGCGCGGCAAGGGAAAGCGCCACCGCCACGGTGAGCACCGTGGCCGGGAAGGCCACGGACGTTCCTCGGCGTTTGCGTCTGCGAATTTCCAGGCCGGCCGCCACGGAGGCCGCCTCCAGGATCAGAGCGTCCGCCCACGCCAGCCACCCAGGCTGACCATGCGCCGCCGCCACATCGTGAACGTGCCTGAAGCTGGCCGCCCCGGCGGCGGCGCCGATCGCGAGCATGATGACCGTCTGCACGATGCCCTCGACGCGCTCCCCGCGCGGCCGAACCCCTTGCGCGGCAAAGCTGTTGGGTTGCAGGGCATGACTGTTGGGTGGCCCGGACGCTGGCTGTTGGGCGTGCGTTGGGTGAGTGTCGGGTAAGGTCAGCGGCTGTTGGGTGCTAACCATCGTCCTCCTCGGGGCTTGAACAAGATCGGATGCGGTCGAGCGGTGTACGCACGGGCGGACTCCTGTTCGTCATGGCCACGCGGGCGCGGGCCGCGGGTGGTGGTGATCATCGGTAGAGCTGTCGCTGCACTCAGTACCGGCCAGTCAGGTCAAACGAACGCGGCCCGAACCTGACGAAACCTGATGGTTTCTAACAGCGCAGGTAGTGGGCACTCTGTGGCCGGAAGCCGGAGGCTGCCTGTCAGGTTCTGCTTCCTGACAGATCGTGCGGCGGGGGTCCGGACGGAGAGGTCCGTCCACCCTCCAAGGGGTAGGCGGATCGCGGGATTCTGGACTTGACGTGATCCAGTTCACATCTGTTGAGGTCTGTCAGCGGGCCGAGCGGCCTCTGTCGCGAGCGTGTCGCCGGGACAATCGTGGACGTGGAGCCTGCCGCCCTCGCCCCGGAGTTCGCCGCCGAGGGGCCGATCCTGCGCTGGCTCGACCGGGTCTTCCTCACCCTCGCCGAGCGCGTACACATCCCCGCGACGGCGCTGACCGGCCAGTGGCCTCCATTCGACTGCACGCCCGAGCTTCTGCGCGCCGAACTCGAACGCCGTACCGTCGAGAAGCTGCCCACCGACGACCTGTGGGCCGCCATCGTCGCCCACGCGCGCCAGCCAGGCGAGAACGGGCGGGTGTGGCGGCTGCTCGCCCTGGGATTCGCCTTGAAGCCGTTGCGCCGCATCGACTACCGCCTGCGCGCCGAGACCTTGCACGAGCGCTGCGACATCAACGCCGACCTGATCGAAGGCTTCCTCAAACGGCTCGCCAACATCGACGCCAGCAGGCCCAACATCGCCAACCGGCTCGCCGACGCCGCGAAGTACAACGCGCGCAAGCAGCGCAAGGCCCGCCGGACCCACCTCCCGGCCGAAGCCGCCCTCCTGCTGCCAGACCCGACCGCCACCCCCGGTAGCGGCTCGCACAACTGGACCGAGGCCCTGGAGGACATCGCCGACGACTTGACCGCCGCCGGCCGCCGCCTCGACCCGCTCGGCCTGGAACTGATGGCCCGCACCCTGCTCGACCGCGAAGACCTTGCCGAGGCCGCCACGGACGTCGGCCTGAGCGTGGAGGCGGCCTACAAGCGCCGTAGCCGCACCGAGGACGCCATCGCCGCCCTCTACCGCATCAGCGTGCGACGCTCCGCCAGCGGACGCCCGAAGGCGGTCAGTCGCGGTGCCACGGCAGACGCGGCATACGCGGAATCTGCGACTCGTCGACCGCCGGGCGGCCGTGGGTGACCTCCCATAGCTCCCGGAAGATCTCTGCCAGATCCTGCACCCACACCTCGTCGCCCTCGACCCGCCACACGGTCTTACCCAACGCATCGGTCATGACCAGCACAGGGCCGCCGGAACGGGCCACCAGCGTCGCCGACTCCGCGTGCCCCACCACAATCGGAGCCTCGTCCCCGTGCGCGGCGTACACGCGATCCCGGCCCGGAGGCGGCTCCTCCCGCGCCAGATCCCACACCGCGAACACGGCCTCCTCGATCGCCGGGACCGCGCTGACCCGCGTCATCAATGCGAGGGTGGCACCCTTCGACGACTCCCACCGACGCCCCGGCAAGATCGCCAATTCTAGGGCGAACTCCGCGCTGCGCGCGATCCGCCACGCCCGCCGATCCGCCAGCCGTCGTGCCAGCTCGCGCTCGGATGCAGCCGCGGCCACATCGGCGGGCAGGTCAACGGCGTCACGTTCGCTCACGGGCTCCAGCCTGCCACCCCGGCCGCGCCGCCGAATAGCACCCCGCCCCGATCGAGCATCCCGGCCTGGTCCGCGAGGTGAAGGTGACCGACAAGCAGGCCATCGAGGCGTTCGGGGGCCGCGTGCGCGAGGACAAGACGCGGCTGACACTCGCGGTGCTGGTTGAGTTCCGCGCGGCACGCAGGGCGGCGTAACTGGACGAGGGGGCAGGGCTCGAGACCCATGGGCGCTGCCCCTCTTCAACCTCGATCTACGGCCTGAGAACCCCTTCCGAGCCGCCACCAGGTCGAGACCCATGCTCCGTCCTGCAGACGGTTCACTCGTCCGTGCCGAGGGTGGCAGGAGGGCTGAGCCTCATGAGCTCTGATCGCCAGTGCGGGCGCGCAGATCTTTACGCGGAACCACCAAGCCGCTCGCCAATTTGCTCGGGCGAGAACCCCATGAGCCGCAACATCTGCGCTCTTGCAAGAACATCCACTCGTTGCACCCAGCCTTGAAGATCTAGATTCTCTGGCATGTGGTTGCCGTGGCTCAGATCGTTACGGAGACGGCGAACCACCTCCGCGAACCTGATGGTCTTGCCCTCCTCCCTATAAAAGTTGACCACAGGATCCGACGAATCATGCCGCAGCGCATGGACAACTGGTTCTGGAGTTGCGGCAAGTAGGCCGTCAATCCTTCGGTCAAGGCTGTCCATCGGCTTCTTTGAAATCAGGTCTTTCTTCGCCGATGACAGTGGGCGGCCGAGTGCTTCTTCGATCTCCGCGAGGAGTCGAGCTCGTGCGGCATCGTGCTTTTCTTGACGCTGCAAATCGTGTGTCTCATTTTCCACGGTGTGCAGTGCCTCTAGGGCTTGCACCAGATAGAGGAACCGAGCACGAGTAGGAAGATCTTGAAAGGTGGCTAGTCGAACCAGCTCTGGAAACGGATTCTCGGATTTCTGCAGTTCCACCCAACGCTTGATCATTGCAGGAAGGTCGGTAGGCAGAGTCTTTCTGGTGAAAAGTGGCTTGTCCCCTTCCTCGTAATAGATCGGCTTGGTCGCGTCGTACGGAAGCTGTGTGATGCCCGAGCCGAACAGTTGCACGCTGATGGCGCGCATCCCCCTGTCGTCGGCTGGACCGGTAAATCGAACCCAGGTCGGTCGACAGACTTTGCCGGCAGCGAAAGAGAGCAGGCTCGCAAACGGTCTGAGCCACTGATCGAGCCATTCATCAGCCGTCATCGGGTCGCCGTCGAAAGACATGACAGGCGCGAAGGAAACGTGAAAGTTGTAGAAATCCAACTTAACAAGCTTGCAGGCATATTTGGATTCGATCGTAACTCCCGATCCAGCCCATGCCATCTCGGACTCGGTAGACAATTCGGCGGAGTAGATACGCCCATCACCCTGCGGAATGTGAACTTCAATCAGTGGTGCGAAGTCGAAGAATTCGTCAAGACCTTCGATCTGAACTTCCATGCGCGTCAGATGGTCAAGCGCTGAATTCGTCTGGAGACCGGCTAGAGCAAACGCGGCAAAGCCCACATAGCGGCCAGGGAACACCTTGTCCATCGAGACACCGAACAGAGCCAGATCTTGGTTGCTCCAAAGCCTCCCCTCAAGGCGGTGGATCACAGGCATATCTTGAGGAAAGCTGCCAGGTTCCCACCTGCGCTCATCATCGATAATCTGGACTTTTACGGCTCGGCCGGCACCTAGTTCGATCTCGCCGGGTAGCCACCTTCCGTCCACATGAAAGTGCCCGTTATAGGAACCAGGCTTCAGCGCGAGTGAAGGATACAAAGGTTCACAACCTCCCGTCGGCGGCACAGTGTCCTTCGGCGCGATCTTTCGGCGAACGGGTATTAGCGCTCCGAGAATCCGCCGGACCGCACGAAGGACTTTTGACACTCCAGCACCCTAGCGCCACGAACCCCGGCTACCACACCCGCGGATGGCGGCTGGATGGTGATGGCCGTTGATGATCGGCGAGTGCGATCAGCTCGTCACGGGTCTCGGACATGGTGGGTCGGTTCGCCGGGTTGGGGTCGAGGGTCGCAGTCAGCAGCGTCGCCACGGATGGCCAGCCTTCGGGCATGGGCCGGAGGCTGGCCGGGTCGGTGATCGCGGTGTAAATCTCGGGTGCGTTCAGGCTGGCCGGATTGGCCTTGTAGTCGCGCGGCCAGAGTTTGGCCCACGAGGCGAACACGGTCGCGCCGAAGGTGTAGACCTCGGCTGCGGTGGTGAGCGTGACGTGGTGGCTGGCGGGGGTGTCGAGCAGTTGCGCGGCGATCTCCGGGGCCGTGAGGTGCGCGTACCCGCCCCGGTAGGCGATGGCGGGAAGGTCGTCGGCTGGCCCTTGCCCGATTGCCCAGTCGATGATCCGGGCCGGGCCGTGCTCGGGGACGAGGATGTGGCCGGGTTGGAGATCAGCGTGCCGCCAGCCGGCCTCATGCAGGGCGGCGAGGGTGGTGGCGGCCTGCGCGGCGGCATGTAGGGCGGCGGATCGGTGGGTATCGGCGTGCTGCCAGCGGTGGGCGAGGCTGGGTGAGCTGTCCCACTCGACGGCCAGCCACGTCCCATGGGCGGTGTGGCTGAACGCGAAGAGCCGGTCGGGGTCGACGTGGGTGAGCACGGCCGCTTCCCGGTGGGCGAACGATCGGCTCTGGCCCGCCTCGCCGGTCGTGTACTTGACCGCGACGACATCGCCCCCGGCCATGGCCACCTTCCAGACGCGGCTGCCGGGCCGCTCGGCGATCAGCGTGAGCTGAGTGATCTCGTCGGGCAGGCGGATGCCGTCGGGCAGGCTGCGCCGCGCTTGCGGCTGGTGGGGGGTCACGTGGCTCCCGGGTTAGCGTGGGTCGGCGGCGACGTTGATCGACAGTTCGTGTAGCAGTAGCTCGGCCAGCGCCGCCACCTGGGATTGGCCTATTGTCGCTCCGCGCAGGGCGGTCGCGCCGGTCAGGCCGGTCAGGTCGTTGCCGCGCAGGTCGGCTCCGCGCAGGTCGCAGCCGTCGAGCGTGAGCCCGGACAGTTTGCAGCCAACGAACGCGGCGGCGGTCAGGCTGCTGGCGGTGAATGTCGCCTCGGCCAGCGAGCAGCCGACGAATGCGACCGGACCGGCCGTCTTGACCTGGTGGAAGGTGGTGTAGTCGAGGCGGCAGTTCTCGAACACGACGTTCTTGAAGGTGACGGTGTCGAACCGGGCTCCGATCAGGGTGCAGCCGGTCAGCACGCACCGATCCAGGCTGACGCCGGTGAAGGTGGCCGAGCTCAGATCGGCGCTGGTCAGCCACGAGCGCGCGATGGTGGTGCCGGTCAGGCTGGCCCGCGCCAGCACGTCACCGGTGATCACCTGCTCGGTGATCGATCCGCCGTCGCGCGGGAGCCGGTCCAGCACCTCGAGGTCGTCGGGCTCATCGCCGGGCAGCATGACCTTGAGGTCGTGCACAGTGCGGATCTGCATGATTCACCTTAAGTCCGGGCGGGGCGGCGGCCGGGCGATGCCAGGCCGCCGCCACCGAGGCTTACTTCTTGTTCCAGTTGTCCCAGCTGGGCCGGTTGTCGAACTTGGGACCGACGTTGTCCCAGGTCGGCCGGTTGTCGAACTTCGCGCCTTGCGGCAGCGCCACGGTGGCGGCGGCCTCGGTGACGCCGAGGCTGGCCAGCGCGTCGGCGTCGGCGCGGGCGAGCAGTTGCAGGATGGTCATGTGGATCCCTTCCTGGTGTGGTCGAGCGCGGAGCGCACGACGGATTGATAGGTGGTACGGCAGTAGTTGGTCTCGGTGGTGTCGAACCGGCCGTGCTCGAAGAACCGGTTGCCGGCCTGGGCGCCTCCGCAGAAGGCCCAGAAGTCGCACTCAGCCGCGCAGCGGCGCAGCCCGTCGTCGAACTCGGCGACGTAGCCGACCTGGTGCAGGCGGGCCATCATCTGCGGCAGTGTCTCGGTCAGCACGTTGCCGATGACGAAGTCCGCATACTGCGGGGCGGTCACGCCGAGCAGTTCCGGTGACAGCACGACCACCTGCCCGGTCGCCGCGACGGTGGGGATCGGGTCGTACACACCCGGCGGCTGCGCACCAGCCGAGCGCGTGTGCCCGAGCCAGCCGCGCAGCCGGTCCAGGTCCCGGATGCGCAGGTGCGGGAACTGTCCGCGCCGCGCCCACAGCGCCGCCCAGAACTCTTGCGCCTGCTTGGGTGTGACCTGCTGCCGGTGGGCGTTGAGCCCTTCCTGTTCTTCGATGTTGAACCCGACCGACGCGCAGCCCAGGTCGGCGAAGAAGTCCAGCAGTTCGTCGGCCCGGCCGATCGTGGCGGCGGTGACTACGCAGATCACGCTGAACTCGATCCCCGCCGACCGTAGCCGCTCGATGCCGGTCATCGTATTGGCGAAGCTGGATTGCCCGGCCCAGTCGACGCGGGTAGCGTTCATCGGTTGCGGCCCGTCGATCGATACCCCGACCCGGAACCTGTACTCGGTGAACAGCTCGATCCACGGCTGGCTGATCAAGGTGGCGTTGGTCTGCACCCCGTGCGCCAGCCGCCCGTCGCAGCGCAGCGGCTCCAGCTCGGTCAGTAGCGCCCGCATGTGGGCGACCGGCGTGGTCAGCGGCTCACCGCCGTGCCACACCAACTCCACCGCAGACTCGCTGCCCTGCTCGGCGATCGAGACCGCCAGCCGCTGCGCGACCTTCACCGGCATCAAGGTCTGCCGCTTGCGGTCGGGCAGGTAGCAGTAACCGCAGTCGAGGTTGCACAAGGTCGCCGGTTGTGCGATCACCGTGCGAAACCGGTCACCGACCATCGATATCGGCCGCGGTGGCTCCGGGGGTATCGGCACTCGCGGCTGGAGCGGTGGCGGGTGCGTCTCGGTAGTTGCCAGGCTCATTTGTCCTCCCCAGGGTCGGCGAGGGCCGCGACCGCCGAGCGTCGCCTGCCCGTCGCTGCTGCGACAGCCACGGTGACCGCCTCGTCGAGGTCACCACAGCGCTTGATCTCGTACGGGTTGCGGCCGTTGGGACGCCACATCTCGACCTGGAAGCCACTACGCGGAACAGCGACCACGTATGCCTCCACCACCGGCCCGGCCACCGACGCGCCGTCAAGGTCGGCGTGCGTGCGCACCTCCAGGCCGATGCCGGAGGCGGCCTCGGCGAGCCGGGCGTAGATCCGCGCCTGCGCGCTCTCGCTGCTCATCGCCGCCTCCGCTTCAGCGGCGAGGGTGACGAGTCGGGGCCGGCGGTGGCCAAAAGAAGGTCGATGCGCTCCATCAGCCCGTCGGAAGGTTCCCGTTGGACCGGCGTGGCGAAGTCGGCCAGCGCCGCTTGCAGGACTTCTACAAACCTGGCGACCTCGGAATGGGCCGAGCCTGCACGCCGGGCGTGGGGGCGGGTGGCTTCGCGCTGGGCCACGACCAGGCCATGCAGCCGGGTCAGCGCCCCGTCCGCGTGGAGTTCGGCATCGCAGCGAGCAGCCAGGTCGACGGAGGGGAATCGTTGCGCCCGCTCGACCTTGTCCAGCAGGCCGGGGCTGGCCAGCACTCTGGGCGCGAGGTGGCGGGTCGACAGCCCTGCGGCAAGGCGGCGATGGCGAAGCTCCGCGCCGAAGAAGTGGGCCACGGAGGCGTGCGGCGTCAACGGACTCAGGGCACGGCCCACGGTGCGAACTCCTTCACAACATCCAGCAGGCAACCTGCACGAACGTGAATCCGGGCTTCCTGGCGGCCGTGGAGTAGTCCGCGCGGCATGCAGTGCCGCGCGGACCACTCCAGGCACGCACCAGCGAAGTCGCGCGGTCATGCTGACCTGCCGAAGGCGTCAAACGGATGCCCATCGCCGCTGGCGAAGTCGCCACGTGCGCCGATCAGCTCCATCGGGCGGCGGCGGGGAAGCTGTCTGGCATGGCCGAACAGCACCGCGTGCGCGGTGTCGCGCTGGCGGCACGGCTCTAACTCCCCACAGGCGAGACACCGGCCACCGACATCCGATCGAAGGTGCGCCTCGATCACTCGCCGCGCCTCCTCCGGCCCGGCCAGCGCCTGCGCCGCGACCCTCGCCCGCACAACGCTCACGACGCACCCCCACCGCAGTCACGCGAGCGCCGCCACCCAGCCGTGATCTGCGTCAGCATGGCCCGCCCCTTGTCGTTGAGGCGCAAGGTCAGGCTCCGCTGATGCGGTACCACCTCGACCAGTCGGTCACCTAGCAGCAGGTAGAGCGTGGTGCGGACCGCCTCCACCGACACCTGTGGCACCCGCTCGGCCAACTGGCTCACCCGCCAGTCCCGCCCCGGCTCGGCCAGCAACGCCCGGTAGATCCGCTCGCGAGGCTCGCTGAATACCGCCAGGATCGGCGTACCAAGCGCGTTCACGACCGGCCGCCCTCAGCAGCACAAGGCGCGGCAGCCTTCAGCGCCCACCGCGCCTGCGAGCACGGAAATGTCGCGATCATGCAGGCGAACTCGTAGCAGCCGACGCACAAGCCGCCCGCGTTGGGCGCGTGTGCCGTCAGGATCGCCTGCGCCTCCTGCGCGAGTCCCGCCTTCGGCTTGTCAACAGCGACGAGCATGATCTGCCGCTCGTGAGTCACTTCCCGGTCCATGCCGCCGTGCCCTCCTTCCGGTCATCGACGCCTGGCTGTTGACACCCGGCCGGACGGAGGCTCGTGTCACGCCCGGCCGGGGCGCATGATCATCCGCTAGCGGATCGGACCCCGTAGCGAAATGGATTCACCTACCAACATCCATCGACGTCACGATGCGATGTTGCATCCGTGACCGCCAGACAGCGAAACGTGACAGCGCCAAACTTTCAGTTCTGTTAAATTCCTAGCCGTGGGACCGGCGTTCCTGGCATTTCTGGAAGCCGTCCGTCGTGGTTGGGGTCCTGTCGATGCCGACTACGCCGGATGGCTGGTGCCGCGTGATCAACGTGAACTGACCATCCTCGACGCTTCCGGGGCACAACGCGTCCGGCTGCCTGGCTGGGTGCGTGACGAGATCAGCGACCGGATCGCGGAGGTCATCAGCAAGACCACCTCAGCCAAGAGCCGGGACAGACTGGCCGAACTCGCCCGCTACTACCTGCGGCCCATAGGCTCCAAGGATCTGGCCGCCAGCCGGGCCACCCTCAGCAACTGGCGACATGACGCTTCAGAACTGGTAGCCGAGGAACTGACCGCACGCCACACCACCAGCCTCGCCTTTCAGCTGACCGGGCTGCCGCGAAAGGGCGAGCGCCTTGGCCTGGAGTCGCTGGCCCGCGATCCCGCACTCGGCTGGATACTGCGTCTTCACCCACAGGAACGCGACATCGCAATACATCGGGGCTTGGCTGACGCGGCCAGCGAGGCACGAGACAAGGCGGACGCGCGGACGCTGGTCGGGGTCGCCCTCATCGCCTCGCGGTTGGCCCCAGAGACGAACCCTGAACCCACGCATGACTTCGACGGGACACCGCTGCGCGGTCTGGACGGGCGCAAGTTCACCCGGTCGCGGCTTGCCTTGCCCTTGGTCTTGCTGTGCCTTCAACGGGCTGCCCTGGCCGCCCGTCAGCCTGGACAGCAACCCGATCGGCACACTGTGCTCATCACCGGCCACCGGCTCGTGGAATCGGCCAGTGTGCTACCTACGCAGCCTGGACCGATGTCCAGTCTGGACGCGGAGAACAAGTTCGATCCCGATCTCCTGGCCGAGGGAATCACCTACGCATGGCAGATGATCTCGACCGGCGACGCCAAAACAATCCTTGCCGCCATCACGCGGTATGCGGCTCTCGCGTCAGGCATGGTGAGCGAACGCCAGCACCAGGACCTCGCGCTGCTCAGCGTGGCGGTCGCACGTCGGCATTCCGACCGCCGCGCACTCGACATCGACCTGCACCACCCTGCCTTCCGCAGCGACTCCACCGACTCGATCTTGTTCCAGTTGCGGTTCCGGCGGGAACGGCTTCTGCTGGCCAGCCACCACGATCCCGGATCGGACTGGCGGCCGGAACTGAGGAGAATGGATGACCTCCTCGTGGTCAGAAGGCGTCTCCTGCCCGCCACAGAGTCGCGACGCATCGAGAAAGTTCAGCTTCACCTCCAGCAAGGCATCCTGCTGCGACAGGCGCGAGAGCTGACCGCAGCCGGGCTGCCGATGGACACCGTTCCACCGACTCTTACCGAGGACCAGATCATCGCTGCCATTCGCGCGATCGACGACATGATCGCCTCCATGCTGTCCGCGTACGGCCTGACGTGACGGTGTGTGTACGGGCTCACGTGTAGGTCGGTCTCCGGTGGTGTGGCCGGGAGAGTGGGTCACCCTTCGGAT
>NZ_JBFBAZ010000019.1:0-90751 GCF_040682475.1 Hamadaea sp. NPDC051192 | reverse complement strand
CGGCCCCGCAAAGCCCTCGGCTTCTACACCCCCGCCGAAACCCTCGCCCGTAAGCTCCACGAAGGCAGTGTTGCGACCACCCCTTGAGCCCAAGGCCAGGCAATACCTGCGTATCCGTGATCTGCAACCGATAGGAACGGGTCAGCGCATCTTTTGGAGGCCTTCGCTGAGGCGCCGTCGGCGCTCGCTGTTCGCGCCCAGCACCAGGGCGAGGATGCCGAGCGGGATCATGATGACCCAGGCGCTGAAGGCCAGCGTCAACGCGTGCAGGGCGGTGATGATCGCGACGATCGTGCCGACCTCGATCGGGGCCCGTTCGCGTTTCATCGAGCCGTAGATGACGGTCGCCACCGCCGCCACCAGGAGGATGCCCTCCCGGACCGGGTCGGTCTTCACCAGCACTAGGACGAGAGTCGGCCCGAAGGCCGCGACCAGCCCCGGGGTGAAGGCCGCCCGCGAGCCCAGATCCGGTCGCCGCCGCAGCTCGATCGCCCCCACGAGCAGCACGACCAGAGCGAACGGCAACGTGTACGCCTCTGGCTGCGCCACCTGAGCGTTCTGGGCGAACAGCCACCACGCGGCGATCGCCGAACCCGCGCTGGCCCAGAAGTACGCCCGCCGCTGGTTCTCGGTGTGTGTCGGGCGGCCCGCGGCGATGCCGAGGACGGCGCTCCACGCCGCGAGGAGGACTCCGACGGTGACGGGCGACTCCAGGGCGAGCGCGAGCGCGATGAGCGCCGCGAACTGGCCCGCCCATTCGACCGCGGCGGCCTCGGGCCGGGCTTCCCGCTTGGCGAACCGGGGCAGCAGCGCCGCGCCGATGATGAGGACCGCGCCGACGGCGAGTACGCCGAGCGCCGTCCAGAACCGGGTGAGTCCCAGGTGCAGGCTGATCGACATCATGAACAGCTCGCCCGCGACGGCCGCGCCCAGCCAGCCCAGGATGCGGGCCAGCTGCGTCTTCCCGCCGAGCGCGGCGGTCGCGCCGACGGCGACCGCGCCGCCGAAGGTGAAGATCGTCATCTCCGGGGTCGCCAGCGCACCGGCGAGCCCGGCGTTCCCGCCGATCAGTCCCATGAGGACGATCGCCACCCGCGCCGTACGCAGGGAGCGGTCGCTCTCCGCCTCGGTGGGTGGTTCGGTGAGCGCCACGCCCAGCATGCACACGGTGAACACGGTCAGCCCCGCGAGGGTCGCCGAGTTCCAGCTCAGGCGCATGGCGTACGGGATGATGAGCAGGGCCAGCGCGAAGACCGGCGTGACCCGGGCGACGGCGCGGTTGGCCCCGCCGCCGAAGCCGATCGCGGCCAGGCCGGCGGCGGCGGTGAGCAGAAGGGCGGTCAGCGCGGCGCTGGGACCGGTCGCGGACGCCGCGTTCGCCGTGGCCTCCGGTACGCCTTCCCAGATGTGCCCGATGGTCTGGAACGGTTTGGTGAGCGCGGCCACGAGCAGCGGCCAGAGCGCGACGATCGCGAGCAGGGCCGGGAGCACCGCGGCGGCGAACGCGCCGGCGGCCGGATAGTCGGGCAGCCGCCAACGGTCGCGCGCCTGGCTCCAAAGCTTCGACAGCGGGCGTTCCCGGGTGACGGTGGGTGCACGCAGCAGTTCGGACAGAACCGCCAGCAATACCGCCGTGGCGGCGAAGACACCGGTGGGTCGCGGACCGGTGACTTCGCCGATCGCGATGGCGGTCCCCGCGACGCTGACGCCGACGGTGACCCAGCCGAGGTAACCCGCGATGACGTTCCGGGCCGCGCCGGCCAGCGCGAGTCCTACGGAGACGGTGGCGAGGGCGGCGGTCAGCACGATCTGCCGGGTATCGGACCGTCCCCCGTGGACCATGTACGCCAGGACCGCGACCGCCGCCGGTGCGGCGAGCAGGACGCCGACCGCGCCGATGCCGCCGACCGTGCCGAGATGCGACGTCCGGCGGTCGCCCGGCGCCATGTCCGCGTTCTGATACGCCGCCAACGCCAGGACGACCAGGCTCACCAACCCCAGTACGCCCAACGCCGCCGCCGTCGTCCAGGGGCGTACGAGCGCCGCCCCGACGGCGTAGAACGCGAGCGCGATGGCGACCGCGATCCGGGCGTACCCGGCGCGGGGGTCCTTGGCGACCGGCGCCGAAATCGCGTACGCGGCCGCGATGAGCAGCCCGAGGACGACCGGGGACCACCACGGCCAGTGCAACGCGGCCGGGGTGCCGACGGTGGCCAGGCCGACGCAGACGGCTGCGGCGTCGTAGTTGCGGGGCCGGGGCATCCCGATCGCCGCCGCGCCCGCGAGCGCGAGCAGCGCGAGCGGCCCCTGCCACCCCAGCTCCGACTCGGTCACCGCGCTCGAGGCGAGATCGCCGCTCCACAGTCCACCTTCGACGGTGACGGCTTGGAGCCCGCCGATCAGCGCCGGGTACCCCGCGATCAGTAGCACGACCAGCCCGGCCGCGCTGGCGCCGAGCACCGGCCCGCGCCGCCAGTCCGGTGGCATCGAGCGGATTCCGGCCGCCGCCGCGAGGACCATCAACGCCGCGGCGACCAGCCAGCTGTCCGGCAGGACGAGGGACACCCCGCGAGTGACCGCCGCGATCGCGCCCGCGACCACCATGGCGGCGGCGTAATCGGCCCCGTCGTACATCCGGTCGGCCCGGATGCCGGTGTCGATCGACGAACTCAGGATCAGCAGCACCGCGGCGACCAGCAGCAACGTCGCGACCAGCGTGTCGGCGAACCCGGCGCCCTCGGCCCCGAACGTCGCCAGCGTGATGACCAGCGCACCGAGGCCGCTGCCGATCGCGATCGGCAGCCCGATCTCGCGGTGCGCCACCTGACGGATCGCGACGTAGCCGAGGGTGCCGCTGGCGGTGAGCGCCGCCGCGATCAGCGGCACCGACGGCAGTACGCCCGGCGCCAGCGTGACGATGGTGGCGGCGACGGCCGACGGCGCTGCGAAGGCGGCCGCTCCGGCACAGGTGTCGCCGATGATCTGGGTGACCGGCCGGCGTGGCACCGGCCGGCCGGCTCGCGCCTCCGGGGTCGGCAGGACTCGCTGCGCGAGCGCGAGGATCACCCCGGCAGCCGTGATCGCGGCGAGTACGCCGGCCGACGCGCCCGGCGCGTTCAGCGAGGCGAGGATCGCCACCAGACCGACCGCCGCCGCTGCGATCGCGTGCGCGCGGGCGGACCGTGGGGTCGTCGCACCGAGCCCGCCGCCCGGAATCGCCCGCTGCGGTTCGGGCGCGCCGAACCACTGGTCCGCCAACTTCCCGCTGCGCGGTGCCAGGAACCGAGTGAACACGTTCTGGGGGCGCTGATCCGGCTGAGCCGGCGGCGAGTCTTCATCCTCATCGGACGTCAGCGGCTGCTCGGGCCGGGACGACACCTGCACTGATCCGACCCCGATGCCGACCGCCGCGATGCCGATCGCGACCGCCGTCAGCACCCACAGCGTGGCCGACGGGGTCAGCAGCAGCGACGCGGGCGCGGCCAGCCCGGCCAGGGCGGCTCCGCCCACCGCGACCTCGCGACGGAACGACGGCGGCAACGCCAGCCCGGCGGCGACGGCGGCCAGCGCCACCGTCCCGACCAGCGACGGGCCCGCGCCCGAACCGGCGCTGTGCAGGATCGCCTGGTACTCCTCCGGCGTACGGCCGGTCCAGATCGGCAGACCCGCGCGGATCGGACCGAGCGCGGCGCGCAGCGCCTGACCCAATACGAACGCGCCGACGGCGGCTACGGCCACTGTGGACGCGATCTGCGGCCCGCGCCTTGCCGACGCCGGGATCACCCGGATCGCCAGTCCAGTCACGACCAGCGCGCCCGCGAGGACCAGCAGCGTCTGCCCCGGCGCGGCCAACGCCGCCACCCGGCCCGCCACCACGATCCAGGCCAGCGTCAGCGCACCGGCGGCGACGTCCGGCAACGGCTTGGTCCGCACCATCAGCGCGCCGAGCAGCCCGACCGCACACGAGAGCAGCAGCGTCGCACCACCGCGCGCCGCCGATGGCGCGTCGGTCGCCTGCCAGGTGGCCACCAGTCCATAGGAGACACCGGCCAGCACGGCCACGCCGTGCAGGCTCCACGCCAGCTCGCGCAGCCAGAAACTCGACCACGCGCCCTCCAGCACCTGCGGGTGGCGGATCGGGTGCTCGCCGCCGATCTGGAGCGGCTCGCGGTGCGACAGCTCTACTGCCCGCGCGACCATCGCGTTGCCCAGGGCCAGGACGGCGAAGATCAGCGCCAGGCCGGCTGGGCCTTTGATCCAGTCGTACGCCAAGAGCGGCAACACGGGCTGGAAGAACAGCACGACGCCGTACCGAGCCGAACTGAGCAGGGTGACGCGGTGAATCACGAGAGAGACGAGGGCGGTGACGGCGAACACCGCTCCGGCGATCTGCGACCAGGAGGCCGCCGAGGTGGCGATCGGAGGCAGCTGGGCCAGCAGGTATCCGTCCACCGGCAGGAGCAGCAGCCCGACCGTGGTCAGCGTCTCCGCCGTCGACACCAGGCGTACGCGGATGAGCAGGAAGGCCGAGACGAGCATGGCGACCGTGACGAGGCTGAGGACGAGCAGGCCGCCCCCGGCGCGCAGACCGCTGGCGAAGGCGGCGTACACGACGGCGGCGACGCCGATCATCAGTCCACCCAGGACCAGCAGAACGTTCTGCACCGTACGCGGAGAGGTCTCCGGCGGCGGGGTCTGCAACGGCGCGACCCGCTGCCGGGGAGCACCCGGCGGACGGCCGCCGGCGGCGGCCCCGGCCGGGCGCGAAGTCGCCGCGCCGGGTGGGCGGCTGGGCGTACCACCGGATGGGCGACCAGGCGCGGCCTTCCGCCCTGGCGGAGCCGTCGTGGTCGCCGACGTGGTGGGGGTCGTCGAGGGCGGAGTGGGCGCGGCGGCCGGCTCCGCGGACTTGCGCCCGAAGCGCCGCTGGCGCGGAGCCTGCGCCTTGGCCTGCTGCTTCTGGACGGCATGCGACAGCAGGTTGCGCTGGTGCATCGCGGCCTGGAGCTGCTGGCTCAGCTTCTTGCGCTGGGAGACCAGCCCCATGTCCTGCGTATTCAGGTCGGAGATCGCCTTGTTGACCCGGGCTAGCTCGGCCTCCAGCACCTCGGCGGTGTTGCCGCAGTGCGGGCAGCGCTGAAGGGGATCCCGCAGCCTGCCACACATCGAGCATGGGGACTGTTCCAAGGGAACACCTCCGAAGCGGTCATGCCGGTTGAAGTCAGCATGCCCGGTCTTAGCGAGGGCTGTACAGTCCCTTTTAGCCATGAATGCGACAGAGCCGCCCCACAATCTGGGGGGCGACTCTGCGCTGAGTGATCAAACTGTTACCGGTGGCGCACCGTTCAGCCGACGGCCGGGCGGCCGAGACCGCGATAAGTCCAACCGGCCGCCGTCCACGTCGCGGCGTCCAGGCAGTTCTTGCCATCGATGATCTTGCGCTGACCGGCCAGCGCGCCGAGCGACACCGGGTCGGCGTTGCGGAACTCCGCCCAGTCGGTCAGTACGCACACCAGCTCGGCCTCGGTGACCGCCTCGGCCAGCGACTTCTCGTACGCCAGCTCCGGGTGCACCTTGCGGGCGTTCTCGGTGCCCTGCGGGTCGTAGACGCGCACGTCGGCCCCGGCCTCGGCGAGCATCCCGGCGACCGCGAGCGCCGGCGAGTCCCGGACGTCGTCGGTGTTGGACTTGAACGTCGCGCCCAGCACGGCGATCCGCGCGCCCGACAGGTCCGGACCGGCCGGGCCCGGCCGGCGGCCGAGCAGCTCGGCGGAGAGCTGGACGACCTTGGCCCGGCGGCGCAGGTTGATCAGGTCGACCTCGTGCAGGAACCGCAGCGCCTCGCCCGCGCCCAGCTCCTGCGCACGGGCCTGGAACGCCCGGATGTCCTTCGGCAGGCAGCCGCCGCCGAAGCCGACGCCCGACTGGAGGAACCGGTTGCCGATACGCGGGTCGAAGCCGAGCGCGCGAGCCAGGTGCGTGACGTCGCCGCCGGCGACCTCGCAGACCTCGGCCATGGCGTTGATGAACGAGATCTTGGTCGCCAAGAAGGCGTTGGCCGCCACCTTGACCAGCTCGGCGGTCGCGAAGTCGGTCGCCACCACGGGAACCTCGCGGTCCTCGGTAGAGGCGAGGTCGAAGACGCCCTTGTGCGCGGCGTGCAGCATGGCGGTCGCCCACTCGGTCTTGGCCGCCCACACGATGCGGTTCGGCCGCATGACGTCGTCGGCGGCGTAGCCCTCCTGCAGGAACTCCGGGCTCCAGGCGACCTCGATGCCCAGCTCCGGGTCGGCGTGCTTCTCGACGAGGCGCTCGACCCACTCGGCGGTGCCGACCGGGACGGTGGACTTGCCGACGATGAGCGCCTTGCGGGTCAGGTTCTGCGCCAGGGGCACCACGGCGGACTCGACGTAACGCAGGTCCGCGCCCATCCCGTCGAGGCGCTGCGGGGTGCCGACGCAGATGAAGTGGACGTCGCCGAAGTCGGCGGCCTCCTGGTAGGACGTGGTGAAGCGCAGGCGGCCGGCGGCCAGGTTGCGCTTGAGCAGCTCGTCCAGTCCGGGCTCGTGGAACGGCATCTCTCCGCGCGACAGGTCCTCGACCCGCTTGGGGTCGACGTCGACGGCCAGCACCTCGTAGCCGAGTTCGGCATAGCAGATCGCGTACGTGGCGCCGAGGTAGCCGACGCCGATGAAGGTCAGCCGGGGCCGTGCGGCACCCGAGGGCGGAGTGACTGTGACCGTCGGCACATACGTGCCCTGAACTGGGTTCGTCACGCCTTCATTCTCCCGTCTCCAACATCACACTGCATCGCTAGACGTCGCGAGGAACGCCGAAAGTTGCCGTTTTCCAGGCCGTTGCGAGCGTACGCCCGCCCCGACGCCCGAGGAAGCCTACGGGACGGGCGGGTTCGCCGGAAACCTGAGTCCTCGTTTAGGCTAGTGGCGACCAAGCTACCCACGAGTAACAGAAGCAAACCCCTTGGGAAGACCTCACGGAGGCATCGTGTCGTTCGATCTCTACCAGCTCTCCGAGGAGCACGTCGCCATCCGCGAGGCCGTGCGCGACCTGTGCGCGGACAAGGTCGCCCCGCACGCGGCGGCTGCCGACGAAACCGGCGAGTTCCCGCAGGCCAGCTATGACGCGCTGCGAGCCGCCGACTTCCACGCCCCGCACATCCCGGCCGAGTACGGCGGCGCCGGCGCGGACGCGCTCGCCACCGCGATCGTGATCGAGGAAGTGGCGCGAGCCTGCGCGTCCAGCTCCCTCATCCCGGCGGTGAACAAGCTGGGCAGCCTCCCGGTGATGCTCGCCGGCTCGGCCGAGCTGAAGCAGCAGTACCTGCCCGCCGTCGCCCGGGGCGACGCGATGTTCTCCTACTGCCTCTCCGAGCCGGAGGCGGGCAGCGACGCGGCCGGCATGACGACCCGCGCCGAACGCGACGGCGACCACTGGGTCCTCAACGGGGTCAAGCGCTGGATCACCAACGCCGGCGTCTCCGAGTACTACACCGTCTTCGCCAAGACCTCGGCCGCGGCCGGCACCCGCGGCATCTCGGCGTTCGTCGTGGAGAAGTCCGACGCCGGAGTCAGCTTCGGCGCACCCGAACGCAAACTCGGCATCAAGGGCTCCCCCACCCGCGAGGTCTACCTCGACAACGTACGCATCCCGCTCGGCCGCATCATCGGCGAAGAGGGCACCGGCTTCGCCACCGCGATGCGTACGCTCGACCACACCCGGGTCACCATCGCCGCCCAGGCACTGGGAATCGCCCAAGGCGCGCTCGACGCCGCGTTGGCGTACGTGCAGGAGCGCAAGCAGTTCGGCAAGGCGATCGCCGAGTTCCAGGGACTCCAGTTCATGCTGGCCGACATGGGCATGAAGCTCACCGCCGCCCGGGAACTGACCTACTCCGCCGCCGCACGCTCCGAGCGGAACGCACCCGACCTCACCTACTACGGCGCGGCCGCGAAATGCTTCGCCTCGGACGCCGCCATGGAGATCACCACGAACGCGGTGCAACTGCTCGGCGGATACGGCTACACGAAGGACTTCCCGGTCGAGCGCATGATGCGGGACGCCAAGATCACCCAGATCTACGAGGGCACGAATCAAGTGCAGCGGATCGTGATGGCCCGCCAGCTCCTCAAGGGCGTCATCTAAGCCGTACGCGCTGACGGAACCGGGCCGGGCGCCGAACGCCCGGCCCGTCGCGTACTCAACTGCAGGCGGCGCCGTTCAGCGTGAAGCCTGTCGGGGCCGCGCTGTTACCGGTATGGGTCGCCTGGAAGCCGATCGTGGTCGACCCGCCTGGCGCTATGGACCCGTTGTAGTTGACATTCGTCGCCGTCACCGTCCCACTGCTGGGCGAGTAGGTCGCGCTCCAGCCGGAGGTGATGGTCTGCCCGGACGCCAGGGTGAACTTGAGTGACCAGCCGTTGATCGCGGCCGTTCCGGTGTTGGCGATGGTGATGTTGTCCGTCAGTCCGTTGTTCCAGGCGCTGACCGACTGCGTCACCTTGCAGGCGCTGGTGCCGCCCGAGGTGGGCGACGTGGTCGGCCGGGGCGAGCTGGCGGTCGGCGTGGGCGACGCGGGGCCGCTGCCTTCGCTGACCGTGATGCTGGAGCTGCCGCTGCTCTGGTAGCCCTCGGTGGCCATGATCTGGTAGTCGTGGCTGCCCAGGCTCAGCCCGAGGCTCGCCCAGGCGTTGAAGTGGTTGGCCGTGGTGATGGTGCCGCTGCTGCGGTGCGACTGCCGGACGCTCCAGTACTGGTAGAACGTCGCGGTGCCCTCGATGGAGGGCTGGTTGACCCGCTGGGTGCGGTAGATGTCGTAGGTGCTGCCGTCAGTGGTGACGGAGCCCAGCCGGGTGGCCCCGCTGCTCGGGTTGTAGCTGCCGAAGTTCTCGACGACGTAGTACTCGATGAGCGGGTTCCTGGTCCAGCCGTAGAGCGCCAGGTACCCGTTGCCGTTCGGGCTGAAGCTGCCGGAGTAGTTCACGGTGTGGCTGGAGCCGGGCTTCCAGCCCTTGCCGACCACCATGTTGTTCATGTTGCTCCATTGAACGCTGTAGCTGCCGCCGGCGCCCAACGTCATCGTGACGTTGCCGTTGTCCTTCCAGTACGAGAAGAAGTAGCCGTTGTGCGTACCGGTGGTGTTGGCGGTGACCGTCCGGTCGGCTTCGGCGTGCGCCACGCCGGACAGCATCATCGAGGCGGCGGCCAGGACGACCGCGCCGGCTGCCGCGATGAGCAGCTTGAAGCGACTTCGTCCGCGGAGCTCCACTGGGGAGGGGGTGTCGTTCACTGCGTACGTCCCTTTCACGAGGGGGTGGCTGGGCGGCCACCCGTCGACGCTCGTCGATGGTGAATTTTGGGACGCCGTTGGGCGGGTTGTCAACGATTTCCGGAAGGTTTGCGGAAGTGTCCGGTGGATACTGGTGGCGATCGCTGCGCTGTTTCGCCAGCGCATCGGCATGTTGGGCTGACCTGCTGAGTCGCGTTCACAGCCGCTGCTCGTACCGAAGTCGGCACAGGATTCTGAAAATTTCGGAACTTCTCCGAACCTTTTCAGCGTCAGCCTTCGGCGGCTCGCCAGAGGGCGTTCTTGCTTCGCTCCTTGCCGATCAGCTCGACCTGCCCGCGCTCCCGCAACCGCCGCAGCTGATAGATGACGACTGTCTTCACCAGACCGGTCGCCGTCTCGATCTCGCTCCGGGTCCTCGGGCCCTGCCGAAGCGCTTGGAGAACTGCTTGGCCCGGGTCGACGTCAGTCTGGAGCAGCGGCACCGTGGCGTCAGCCGCCAGGCCATAGGTCGCCGAGCCACGATTGCCCGACATCGCGAGATAGCCGCGATCCACCAGGTCGCGCATGAGCCGGCCCGCTTCACGGCTGTCCGAGACGCCGGTCGCAGTGCGGAACGACTTGTTCGTCAACAGCTGACCGCGCCGAGCGAGGGCGAGGGCGATCATTTGCGGGCCGTTGAGCCCTTCCACTCCGCGGTCGGACATCCACGCGAGGGTCTCGCGGTCCAGAAGCGTGTGGTTCGGGAAGACGACTTCGAAGGTCGAGATGTTGTCGCGGAACTCCGGCGGCTCCATACCGGCGTCGGCTAACGCTCGCCGCATGGTGAAGATGCCGGAGCCGACGTTCTCGCACACCATCCGTCCGCGATCGCCAGGCGTGTCGGCCAGGATCTTGAGCAACGATCGATTGCGACTGGAACTCGTGCCGGTCAGCCCCAGATCGTCGAGTCCGACCGGTCCGTAGAGTCCACCCGCGTTCCGGACGACGAGCCGGTCCGGGAACATCTCGATCTGAACCTGCGTTCCTCGCGAGCCGACCCCCAGATCCCGATGGATCAGCGCGTTGGTGACGGCCTCCCGGATAGCGATCTCCGGGTACTCCCACTCGTCCTGCCGGAACAGCCCCATGACAAGACTTCGGCGTTGCATGTTCCGCTTCAGGACTGTCACGACGTCGCTGAGCATCGACGGGATGGACCCATCGACGACCGCGCTGTCCAGGAACCGCTCGCCCCTCGGGCCGGGCACGCCGGCCTCCGGCGTCGGATATCGCACCACGGACACGTTGAGCTGTGGAAAGTACTCCTGGGGATAGACGCCGAAGGCGAGTAGTCCGGCAAGCGTGGGCACAAGGGCGTCGTCGAGGTCAGTCACGACATTGGTTCTCGCGAGTATGTAGTCATCCGGTCGTCCGCCGAAGACCGAGGGTCTGGTTTCGCGCAGCCTGCCCAGGTACGCCGCCAAGGCATCTTGGTCGAGGTCTCGCATCCGAGCCTCCGGCACGGCGACCTGGTCCTGTCGCGGTTCGCGCTGGTTGGCGATCAGCGTGCCCACTTCGTACTCGGTGAGCTTCCGGTTCCCGTCGGAGACGCGCAGGCGCGACCCGAGGTAGGGCCCGAGGCTGCGCCGATAACAAGGGCGGAGGTCCCGCGGGATGACGGGAACGGCCATCGCGACGACCGGCCGGCCCTCCACCACATAGGTGGAGATCTCTCCCCGCACCGGCGGCTCCATCTCACCGCAAAGGGTCGCCAGTTGGTGCTCCGCGCCTCCGGCGTCTTCAACGCCGGTTACCGCGAACCCCGACTGCTCGTCGACGCCCAGCACGATCAGCCCGCCCGAGGTGTTGGCGAAAGCGCTGATCGTCTCCCACGTGTCTTGTGGCAGACCCTTACGGGCTCGCTTGACCTCGACAGACAGGTGGTCCGACCCACGGACACGGAGATCCTGAATGATTGCGAGCAACCCTGGGACGTCCACTGGCGACTCCAAGTCCCATCAGTTTAACGATCAGATTTTTCATCAGAAGATTAATCTGATGTCCGGAACGCGTCAACTGATCGCGATTTCGGGCGGGTGGGCCGGGCGCTGATGCGCCCGGCCGCACCGGCCTAGACCCACTGGACGAGCTGGATGATCACTCCGTTCGGGTCGGCGACCTGGAAGAAGCGCTCGCCCCACGGCTCGGTCTGCAGCGGCGTCACGATCGCCACGCCCTCGGCCTGGACGCGGGCGTACTCGGCGTCGATGTCGTCCACGACGAGCGCGACGAGGACTCCGTGGACGTCGCCTTTCATGGTGTCCGGCCGGAACGTCTCCAGTCCCGTACGCAGGTAGATCAGGTTGAACCCGGTGTCGGGGCGGGATAGGGAGACGAAGCCGTCGGCCGCCATGTCCTCGGTGAACCCGAAGTGGTCCTGGGCGAACCTGGCCGAGGCAACGGGGTCGGCGACATTGAGGGAAATGGCTGCGGCGGTCACTCGCATACGAGGCTCCTACTCTGTACGGCGTACGTTGTACAGTGTACGACAATGACGGGTGAGAGGATATTCCCCGTGGCGACGACGGATCGCAGTAGCGGCGGCGACCCCGCGCGTACCCTCTCGTTGTTGTGGCGGGACGCCCGAGAGCCGGCGACCGGGCAGCGGGGGCCGAGACCCGCGCAGAGTGTCGACAAGATCGTCGACGCGGCGCTCGCGCTGGCCGACGCGGAAGGGCTCGGCGTCGTCTCGATGCGGCGCGTCGCGCAGGCGCTGAAGGTGGCGCCGATGTCGATCTACACCTATGTGCCCGGCAAGGCCGAGCTGATCGACCTCATGCTCGACACCGTGTACGCGCGGATGCCGCGCCGCGAGCCGGCGGGTACGCAGTGGCGTGACCGGGTGACGGCGGTGGCCGACGACAACCGGGACTTGTTCGAGCGGCATCCCTGGCTGGCGGCGGTGTCGACGAACCGGCCGACGCTGGGGCCGGGCGCGATCGCGAAGTACGACTACGAGCTGCGGGCGCTCGACGGGGTCGGGCTCGACGACGTCGACCTGGATGCCGCGCTGACTCTCGTGCTCGGCTTCGTGCAGACCTGCGCGCGGGCCGCGGCCGATCTCCGGACGGCGCACCAGGAATCGGCCATGAACGACGAGCAGTGGTGGGCCGCCAATCAGCCCCTGCTGGCGAAGATGTTCGACGCCGAGCGGTTTCCGCTGGCCTCTCGGGTCGGCGCGGCGGCCGGGGCGGCGCACGGCAGCGCCTACGACCCCGCGCACGCGTACGCCTTCGGGCTGGCCCGGGTGCTCGACGGGCTCGCCGTCCTCATCGAACGGCGCTCCGGCACTTAGGGTGTGCCCATGGCGATCGCCCGCTTCAAGAAAGTCACGATGGAATGCCGGGATCCCGAACGGGTCGGGGCGTTCTGGGCTGACGTGCTCGGCCGCACCTGGAAGGCGTACGACGCCGACTCCGGTGGTGTCTTCGGCCCGACTCCACGGCACACGATCTGGCTCACGCGAACCGCTGAGCCGAAGACCGTCAAGAACCGCGTCCACCTCGACGTGTACGCCCTGAGCGTGGCCGGGTTGGAGGTGCTGGGCGCGTCCATCCTGCTGCCGCAGGGCGATGGGCGTACCTGGACGGTGATGGCCGACCCGGAGGGCAACGAGTTCTGCACCTTCGTCCGGGACGAACTGCCTGAGGACCGGGTGGCGGGGCTGGTGGCCGACGCCGCCGATCCCCGGACGGCCGCCCAGTGGTGGGGCGACCTGTTCGGCGTACCCGTCAAGCACAGCGACGAGGGCTGGTCGGCGATTGAGCAGGTGCCGGACCTGCCGATGCGAAGCATCTCCGTCAACCCGGTGCCCGAGCCGAAGACCGCCCCCAACCGGGTGCGCTGGGAGATCTCCGTCCCGGCGTACGCCGAGCTGGAGGCGGCCGGCGCGCGTCCGGTCGGACCAGGCGTGTACGCCGATCCCGAGGGGAACGAGTTCGGCGTCGTCCTCCGCCGTTCGTAGTTATTCCGGCATTTAGGACAGTACGCTCAGAGCCGTGGCGGGACGGCACAAACGCGATTCGTGGCCCCGGTGGCGCTGGGTGCGGTGGCTGGCCGACCGGGGCGTGTCGACCCGGTCGGTCGCCCTGGTCATCGGCGTCCTGCTGCTGCAGGCCGGCTTCATCGCGAGCTACCTCGCCGCGTTCCACGAGCCCAAGCCGCACGAGATCGCCGTGGCGACCACCGACGACCAGGTCGCCCAGCAGCTCGACGGGCTGTCCGGCGACCCGCTCAAGGCAACCGTCGTCGCCGACCGGGCGGCGGCCGTCCAGCGGATCGACGACCAGGACGCGTACGGGGCGTATGTGGTCGGCCAGCAGAGCGACGAGCTGATCGTCGCCTCGGCGGCCGGCGTCGCCGTGGTGACCACGCTGGAGGAGATCTTCCAGCAGATCTCCGCGCAGACCGGCCGGAAGTTCACGGTCACCGACATCAAACCGCTGCCCAGCGGCGATCCTCGTGGACTGTCCGGGTTCTACCTCGTGGTCGGCTGGACCGTCGGCGGGTACCTGGTCGCGTCGGCGCTGAGCGTCAGCCTCGGCGCGCGCCCCTCGACCCGGCAACGGGCGGGCGTCCGGCTGGGCGCGCTGGCGGCGTACGCCGTCGTCTCGGGCATCGTCGGCGCCTGGATCAGCTACGCGATCGTCGGCGGGATGCCGCACCACTACGTCGGGCTGGCCGCGCTGGGCGCGCTGCTCGTCTTCGGGGTGGGCGCGGCCACCATGGCGTTGCAGGTGGTCTCCAGCATCGTCGGCATCGGGCTGGCCGTGCTGCTGTTCGTCATCCTCGGCAACCCCAGCGCCGGCGGCGCGTACGCCTGGCCGCTGCTGCCCGGCTTCTGGCGGGCCATCGGCCCCTGGCTGCCGCCGGGTGCGGGGCTGTCGGCGTTCCGCTCCATCGTCTACTTCGGAAACTCGAAGCTGCTCATGCCGTTGCTCGTGCTCGCGGCGTACGCCGTCGTCGGGATCGTCGCCACGATGCTGCTCGCCGGACGGCGACCGCACCTCGCGGCCGAGATCGACGGGTTCGGCACCACATAGAAATACCCGGGACGATCAGTCGTCCCGGGTATTTCAGGCGTCGGGGCTCAGCGGCTCGGCGGCGGCCCCCACGGCGAGGCAGGCGTCTCCGCCGTGGTGCCGGCCGGGCTCACCGGAGTGAACGAGCTGGTGGACTCCGTCGTGGTGGCGCTGGTGTCGGCGGTCGTGACCGCCGGGACCGGAGTCGCCGTCCAGTCGGTCGTCGTGGTCGTGGTGGCGGTCGCGTCGGCCGTCTCGGTGCCCGGCCAGACCCGCCAGCGTCCACCGCTGAACACCGCTATCAGCAGCACTCCGCCGAGCACCGGGATGATCCCCGACTTCAGCGGCGTGATCGTCATGACGTCATGACCGAGGACGTCCTTCTGGACCCGGTCGAACACGTCTACGCCGGTCTTCGGCGCAAAGATCAGCAGCGCGGAGCTGCCGAGGTACAGCAGGGCGACAAGCAGGGGACCCACCGGGGAGACCCGGAGGGAGGCGATCAGGCCCACGATGAGGCCCGCACCGACCAGAACGCCCGCACCGAGCAGCACCTTCGAGGAATATCCCGTCGGCGCGCCCGCCGTGTACACCTCGCCCATGACAGTCTGGCCGAAGGCCACGACCGCCCACGCGAGCGGAGCGATGACTACTCCGGCGATCAGACTCCATAAATGACGCATGTGAGGCACCCTATAGATTTCCGGCCGCCCCGCAACCCAGCGAATCCTCAGGCTCTAGCCTGAGCAGCGTGAACGACACCGCCCCCGGCCGGCCGACGGCGTACTCCCAGATAACGCTGAGCCGCATCATGACCGCCCTGGACGTCAACCTCTACGGCACCGTCCACGGCGGCGTCATCATGAAGTTCGTCGACGACGCGGCCGGCGCGGCCGCCGCCCGCCACTGCGGGTTCAACGCGGTCACCGTCGCGATCGACGAGATCGAACTGCTGGTCCCGGTGCGGGTAGGCGACCTCGTCCACGCCAAGGCCCAGGTCAACTGGACCGGTGTCACGTCGATGGAGATCGGCGTCACGGTGCTCGCCGAGCGCTGGAACGAAGCCGGTCGCACGCCGGAACGGGTCGCGACGGCGTACCTGGTCTTTGTGGGCGTCGACGCCGACGGCAAGCCCCGCGTGGTCCCGCCGGTACAGCCCGAGAGCGACACCGACCAGCGGCGCTTCCAGGAGGCCATCATCCGGCGGGAGCACCGCCTCGCCCGGCGCCGCGCGATCGCGCAGCACCGCGCCCCCCACCTCGACTAGCTCCGCAGGCGGTCCTGCAGCGTCGCGTCCTTCTGCTCCACCAGCTCGATCAAATCCTGCTGGTACGCCTCGATGCGGCGCTGCAAGGCCGGGTCGCTCGCGGCCAGCACGCGTACGGCGAGCAGGCCGGCGTTGCGGCCGCCGCCGATGGAGACCGTGGCGACCGGAATGCCGGCCGGCATCTGCACGATGGACATGAGCGAGTCCATGCCGTCCAGGTGCTTCAACGGCACCGGTACGCCGATCACCGGCAACGGCGTCACCGAGGCGACCATGCCCGGCAGCGCGGCGGCTCCGCCCGCGCCCGCGATGATGACCTGGATGCCGCGGCCGGCAGCCGCCTGCCCGTACTCGATCATCTTGACCGGGGTGCGGTGGGCCGAGACGACGTGCGCCTCGTAGGTCACGCCGAACTCGTCGAGCGCCTCGGCCGCCGGCTGCATCGTCGGCCAGTCCGAGTCGCTGCCCATGATGATCCCGACCTGGACCGTCACTTGGGTTCCTCCCCGTAGGTCAGCCAATGGGCGGCGCGCGCGGCCCGGGCCCGGGTCTGCGCGAGATCGTGGCCGAGCGCGGTCACGTGGCCGATCTTGCGGCCGGGCCGGACCTGCTTGCCGTAGAGGTGCACCTTGACGCCGGGCTCGGCGGCGAACAAGTGGTGCAGGCGCTCGTCGATCGGCATCCCGCCGTCCGGGCCGCCGAGCACGTTCGCCATCACGACCACCGGCGCGGCGGCCGAGGTGTCGCCCATCGGGTAGTCCAGGACGGCCCGCAGATGCTGCTCGAACTGGCTGGTCCGAGCGCCCTCGATGGTCCAGTGCCCGGAGTTGTGCGGGCGCATCGCCAGCTCGTTGACGCTGAACCGGCCGTCGGCGTCGACGAACAGCTCGACGGCGAGCATGCCGACGACGCCCAGCTCGGTCGCGATCCGGATGCCCAGCTGCTGGATCTCGGCGGCCTGCTCCTCACCCAGCCCGGGGGCGGGCGCGAGGACCTCGACGCAGATCCCGTCCTGCTGCACCGTCTCGACCACCGGGTACGCCGCGACCTGCCCGAACGGCGATCGGGCGACCTGGACGGCGAGTTCCCGGTCGAGGGTCACCTTCTCCTCGACGATCAGCTCGACGCCTTGGGCGAGCAGCTCGGCCGCCTGCTCCGGGCCGGTCAGGACCCAGACACCCTTGCCGTCGTAACCGCCGGTCGCGGCCTTGCCGACGATCGGCCAGCCGACCTCGTCGCCGAACTCCCGAACGTCCTCGATCCGGTTCACCGGCCGCCAGCGCGGCATCGGTGCGCCCATCGCGGTCAGGCGTTCCCGCATCAGGCGCTTGTTCTGGGCGTACTGGAGCGCGTCGGCGGAGGGGTAGACGGCCACGCCGTCGGCGGCCAGCGCCCGGATGTGCTCGCCCGGGACGTGCTCGTGATCGAAGGTGACCACGTCGCAGCCCTTGGCGAAGTCCCGCAACGCGGCCAGGTCGAGGTGTGAGCCGACGTGCACGTCCGCCGCTACCAGGGCGGCGCCGTCGTCGGGCGAGGTGGCCAGTACGCGCAACGACTGGCCGAGGGCGATCGCCGACTGGTGGGTCATGCGGGCGAGCTGTCCGCCGCCGATCATGCCGACCACCGGCAGTCCAGTCCGGGTGTCCATCGCGGGCAAGCCTACCGACCTGCCCCTTCACCCCTCCGCCTGGGCTCCGCCCCCGTTAGGTGCAGATCACGGTTACGCATGCTTCCCGTGCCGGATTTGGCATGCGTAACCGTGATCTGCAGCCCAAAGGCGAGCGGCGCGAGCGTCAGCCCGAAGCGAGCGCGAGCGAGCGTCAGCGGCGCGGGCGGCGCGAGGGCTTGCGCCCGGCGGGCGTACGCGCGGCCCGCAAGGGCTGAGCGAAGGCGAGCACGACCGGCGTACGCCGATCCGCGAAGGGGTCACCTGCCCCGAGGGCGCTCACGAGGTCGGGCGTACCCGATCCGGCGAAGCCCCACAGCCCGGTGGGTCCGACGACGGCGCAGCCCGCGAGCTGGGCGTACTCGGCTTCGGTGAGGACTTTGGCGAGGGTGTCGAGCACTTCTTGGGCGACGTCGTCGCCGTATCGGGGCGGCCCGGTGACGCCGATCCGGCCGGCTCCGGCCGCCGCGTCCCGGGGTGGGCGTACGGCCCGCATCGGGGCATTGACGAACCGGTCGGCCAGCCGGGCCAGGCGGAGTCGTCCGCAGAGCGCGGCCATGATCGCCCGGCTCCCGGAGCCGTACGCGACCGCCGACTGCGCCAGCCAGGGCGGCTCGCCGGTCAGCGCCGAGACACAGCGGGCGGCGATGCCCGGGGTGATCTCCCAGACCGGGCGCACCCGGCCCTGCGTGACGGCGACCGCCTTCGCCGAGACGAGGACGTACCAGGGCTCCGTCGCGCCCGACGCGGTCTCGGCGACGTACCAGGCGAGCTTCTCCGGCAGCGGATCGCCGGGTTGCAGGATGTCCGTCTCGACGGGCGTACGCCGCCAGGTCCGCCCGCCCGCCACGACGTCGTCCGGCGGCGGCTCGGGCGGCGTCGCCGGAGCGTGCCGCGCCAGCCAGTACGCCAGGACATGCCGCCGGAACAGCGCTTCGGCCACCGACGGGTCGCCGTCGAGCAGCGTGCCGAGCTGGCCGACCGCGGCGACCGAGGGCGCGCCGTGCAGCACGGAGGCCGCGAGATCCGGGCCGATCCGCCGCAGCACGTCCGCAGTGGACGGAGGCGGTGCGATCGGCGGCGTGCGCACGGCCAGCTCGGACCAGTCGGCGTCGGCGGCCGCGTCACACTGGGGAAACCGCAGCTCGACGCCGTATCGGCTGCCCACCCGGTCGGCGAGCCGGGCAAGGTGCGGACCGGCCGGAGCGGCGTCCAGCAATGCGTCGATCTCCCCCGCGACGCGCCGCGCCGTGTCCCAGATCAGGTAGCTCTCCAGGTCGGGCAGCGGTTCGCCGAGGTCGGCGACATATTCGGCGAGATCGAGCTTGCCGGTCAGCGACGCCTGCGCCGACTCGGCGACGACCTTCACGGGGACCTCTGCGGCCTCGGTCGCGCCATAGACGGCCGCCGAAACCGGGCCTGGCGTCAGGCGTACCCCTAGGCGTCCTGGAGTGATCGCCCACCGCAGCGCCATGCGCGCGGACATCGCCCGCGGTCTGCGCGTGACCGCGGGCGTGTGGTCGGTGACCTCGATGTCCAGCGCGAGGACCTGGCCGGGAAGCACGCGCCGGAGCGCGGCGTAGAAGGTCCGGTCGCTCGCGTCGCACGCGCCGGTGTCGAGGAAATCAGCCACCACCTGCTGGTCCGGAACCGCGGGCACGCCGGCCGCGAGCAAGGCCTCGGGCTCCGAGGCCACCAGAATGCCGGTCACGGTCTGTGCGTAGTAGAGCGGTGGTCCGTCACCGTTGCGAGCCAGCATGAGGCCATGGCGCTTCGGATCGCGCAAGATCAACGCGTAGGGGTCCGGACCCCCGAGCAGCCCGCTCGGGCCTTTCTGGCGATACGCCGAAAGCAGCGCGCCGAGTTCGGCGACGCCGTCGACGACCGCGACGCATCCGTCCAGTTCATGAACGATGGGCAGGGCGGCCCGGACGATCAGGGTCGCCGAGCCGGCGCGGTGGCACGCGACGTCGGAGCCACGGGCGGCGAGCGCGTCGGCGACCGCGTCGGCCGCGCTCGGAGGACAGGAGATCAGTGCGCCTAGGCCGGCCATGCGCCCGATGCTATCCGGCTATTCCGACATAGCCGGATAAGTGACCCCTATGCGGTAAGCACTGTCGACAAACCGACAGGGTCGGTGACCGGCCGATCACAGACGAACCCACGGCAGACGTACGCCGCCGGCCGGCCCTCGATCAGGGGGCGCCCGTCGAGCAGCGGCACCCCGGGCCGGTCGGGTTCGCCGACCACGAGGACCGCACCGCCCGGCGCGTCCCGGACCGCCACCCGGGTGAGTTCGGCGGCCTGACCGGCGTCGGGCGTGGCGATCGCGATCTCGACCGGGCCGCTGAGCAGCGCCTCGGCCGCGGCGGCGCTGTATCCGGCGAACCGGGGATGCTTGGCGATCACCTCGGCGACCTGGCCGAGGATCTCCGCGGCCCGGTCCCGATAGGACGGCTCACCCGACAACGCGTGGTACGCCAGCAGCGCGCTGGCCAGCGCGGAAGCCCCACTGGGCGTGGCGTTGTCCGTGGGGTCGGCGGGCCGGGTGACCAGCCGCTGCGCGTCCACCGCCGTGTCGAACACGCGGCCGTCCTCGACGAACTTCGCCAGCGCGGTGTCAACGAGCGCACCGGCGCGCTCCAGCCAGACCGCCGCCCCGGTGAGCTGATGGATCAAGGCGAACGCCTCGGCCACACAGCCATAGTCCTCCAGTACGCCCGCCGGCTCCCCCACGATGCCGTCGAGCGACACCCGCCGGAGCCGGCCGTCGGCGTCGACGTGCCGCTCAGCCAGCAGCGTCGCCGCCCGTTCGGCCCGGTCGGCGGCGTCGCCGGGGTCCTCGCCCAGCGCCTCGGCGACCCGGGCGTACTCGCCGATCGCGGTGATCGTCAGCGCGTTCCAGGCGGCCACGACCTTGCCGTCGATCGCGGGTTGCGGGCGGTCCTGCCGAGCGGTGAAGAGCTTGGCCTTGACCTGTCGCCACCGATCGCGTACGGCTTGGTCGGCGTCGTCGACGTCCCGAGCCAAGGTCAGCACGGTCGCCCCGTGTTCGAAGTTGCCGGCCGCCGTCACCCCGAAGACGTCGGCGGCGAACCGGCCGTCCTCCTCGCCGAGCGCCTCGACGAGCTGGTCCGGAGTCCACACATAGGTCAGGCCCTCCACACCTTCGGTGTCCGCGTCGTACGCCGACCGGAACCCACCCTCCGGCGTCGAGAAGTCCCGGACGAGGCACTCGTACGTCTCCCGCGCGACCCGGCCGGCCAACGCGTCCCCGGTCAGCCGCCACAGATCGGTGTAGACCCGCAGCAGCAGCGCGTTGTCGTAGAGCATCTTCTCGAAGTGCGGCACCACCCAGTGGCCGTCGACCGCGTACCGGTGGAAGCCGCCGCCGACCTGGTCGTAGATGCCGCCCCGGGCCATCGCCTCGGCGGTGTGCTGGACGACCTCCAGGACGTCCTTGTCACCGGTCCGCTTGTAGTGCCGCAGCAGGAACAGCAGCGCCAGGTGCGGGGGGAACTTCGGCCCGCCCTCCCCGAATCCCCCGTACGCGACGTCGTGCGCGGCCACCAACCGCTGAGCCGCCTGCGCGAGCAGGTCCGGCGTGATCGGCGTGCCGCCCGAGCCGCCCAGCCGCTGCGGCGCGATCGCCTCGACCACCGCCGCACCCTGCCGCAGCACGGCGTCACGCTGATCCCGCCACGCCTCGCCGACCGCGTCCAGCAGCCGGTCGAAGTTGTCGCGCGGGAAGTAGGTCCCACAGAGGAACGGCTCCCCGTCCGGCGTGGCGAAGACGGTCATCGGCCAGCCGCCCTGCCCCGTCATCGCCTGCGTGGCCGCCATGTAGACGGCGTCGACGTCGGGATGCTCCTCCCGGTCCACCTTGATCGCGACGAAGTTCGCGTTGATCTTCGCGCCGATCACCGGATCCTCGAAGGACTCGTGCGCCATCACATGACACCAGTGGCAAGCGGCGTACCCGACCGAGATCAGCACCGGGACGTCCCGGTCCCGGGCCTCGGCGAGAGCCGCGTCGGACCACGGCCACCAGTCCACCGGATTGGCCGCGTGCTGGCGCAGATAGGGCGAAGTCGAACTGCCGAGCCGGTTCACCCCCAAACTCTCCCACGTCCGGCGGGGCTCGGCGTGAGCGGACGTCCCTTCCCGCTGATCAGGATTACGGAACTATACTTCTGAGAACTATAGTTCTGTGGCTTGGCGCACGCAGCGATAGCGGGACGAAGGGAACGAGATGGATAAACCAGGACACGTATTCGACCGCACTCGCGAATGGGCGGGGCTGTCGTCCTTCGCCACGCGACCGCCTGCCCGCCCGGGCGCGACGCTGGGCGTCGTCAGCGGCCGACGACGCCAAGGCAAGAGCTTCCTCCTCCAGGCGCTCACCGAGGCCACCGGCGGGATGTACTTCGCGGCGACCGAGGCCACCGAAGCCGAAACGCTCCGACTCTTCGGTGACGCGCTCGCCCGGTTCACGCGGGCAGGCTGGGACTCCCCGGCCCAGGACTGGAACGGAGCCATCAGGCAGATGTTCCAGTCCATTCGCGACCAGCCGACTCTGGTAGTAATCGACGAGTTCCCCTTCATCACCCGCGTGTCACCGGCCCTGCCGTCGATCATTCAGCGGGAGCTCGGCCCCGGTGGCAGTGGGCAGGAAAGCGCGGTACGCCTGGTGCTCTGCGGCTCGGCGATGTCGGTGATGGGGGGCCTCCTGTCCGGCCAGTCGCCCTTGCGCGGCCGAGCCGGTCTGGAGCTTGTCATCCAGCCGTTCCGCTACCGCGACGCGGCCGAGTTCTGGGGCATCACCGATCATCGCCTGGCGGTCCTGGTCCACTCGGTCCTGGGCGGCACTCCCGCCTACCGGTACGAGTTCACTCAAGGAGATGCGCCCGCCGGCCTCGACGACTTCGACTCCTGGATCATCCGGACGGTCCTGAACCCGCAGACTCCCCTCTTCCGCGAGGCGCGATATCTCCTGGCCGAGGAGACGGACATCCGCGATCCCGCGCTCTACCACTCGGTATTGGCCGCCATCGCCACCGGCAACACCACGAACGGCGGCATCGCCAATTTCATCGGCCGCAAGTCGGATCAGATCACCCATCCGCTGAACGTGCTGGAGGACTGCGCCCTCATCCGCCGGGAGCCCGACCTCTTCCGTCCCGGTCGCTCGCGCTACTCCATCGTCGAACCGCTGATCACGTTCTACGAGGCGATCATGCGGAGACGCTGGTCCGAGCTGGAGATCCACCGCGGCGAGGCGGTCTGGACCTCGATGCGCCCGACGTTTCTCACCCAGGTCGTCGGCCCGCATTTCGAGGCACTCTGCCGGGCGTACGCGCTCGACAGCGGAGCGGCGCTGTTCGGCGGTTTCCCCGCCGAGGTGGGTTCCGGCGTCGTCAACGATCCGGCCAACAGGACACAAATCGAGATCGATGTCGCAGTGCTCGCGGCACAGGAATCGAACGGTTCACGACGGATATTGTCGCTCGGCGAAGCGAAATGGGGCGAGGTGATCGGCAATCATCACCTCGATCGCCTGGCCCGGGCCCGCGAGTTGTTGACGCTCAAGGGTTACGTCACGGACGACACGGTCTTGGCGTGCTACGGGGGTGCTGGATTCACGCCCGAGGTGCTCGCCACGGCCGCGAAGGATCCCCGCGTCCTGCTGGTGGATCTTCGGCAACTGTATGCGCCGCCGCTCGAGTAGAAACGGTCTCGAAGTTCTTGGAAAGAAATCCGCGTGGCGGTGTCGGATCGGGGCAGTGGAGTTCGTGGTACGGGTGAGAGGCCGCTCACGAGGGGCGCCACCACGGACAAGGAACCATGATCATGAAGCTGACGACCATGACGCAGATCACCGTCGATGGTGTGGTGCAGGGAAACGGCGGGCGGAACGAGAACCGCAGCGGCGGGTTCGAGCGGGGCGGCTGGGCGCGGCCCTACTTCAACAGCGAGTCCGCGGGGTACATCGGCGAGGTCTACCAGAGTGCCGAGGCGTTCCTGTTCGGCCGCCGCACCTATGACCTCTTCGCCGGGTATTGGGGGGTCATGGAGCCGGGCAGCGGCCCGATCGCCGACGCGTTGAACACCAAGCCGAAGTACGTCGCGTCCAGCACGCTCGCCGAAGCCGGCTGGGCGGACACGACCGTGCTGTCCGGCGACGTCGCGGCGGCCATCCGTGAGCTGAAGGCCAAGCCGGGCGGCGACTTGCAGGTCCACGGCAGCGGCACACTCGTCCGGTGGCTGCTGGCGAACGATCTCGTCGACGAGATGCGCCTCATGGTCATCCCGGTGATCGTCGGCCAGGGGATGCGGCTGTTCCCGGAGGCCGGTCCGGACATCGCGCTCGAACTGATCGAGTCGCGAGACTTCCCGAAGGGCATCACCCTGCAGGTCTACCGGCCGGCCGGGCAGCCGCAGTACGCCGAGTGACCTCGACCGACCGACCGAACGAGAGAGAAGAGCTGAGATGCACTACCTGGTTTCCGTCGTCGACGACACCGCCGGACTCGCGACCGACGAGGAGATGGCCGCCATCGACGTGTTCAACGACCGGCTCAAGGCCGAGGGCCACTGGGTCTTCGCGGGCGGGCTCGCCGCGCCCAGCACCGCGACCGTCATCGACAACCGCGGCGGGCAGGCCATGTTCACCGACGGCCCATACGTGGAGACGAAGGAGTACCTCGCCGGTTTCTGGGTCATCGAGGCCGAGGATCTCGATGTGGCCCTCAAGCTCGCCGCCGACGGCTCGAAGCACTGCAATCGGAAGGTCGAGTTGCGACCGTTCCTCGGCGTCGATCTGGAGTCGCTCCCCGGCCAGGGTTCCGGCCAGTGACCGTGGTCGACGTCCGGGCGGCGATCACCCAGGCCCATCGGGAGCAGTGGGCTCGGGTGGTCGCCGCCCTGACCCGGCGATTCGGCGACCTCGATGTCGCCGAGGAGGCGGCGGCCGAGGCGTTCGCGACCGCTGTCGAGCGGTGGCCGGTGGACGGCGTACCGCCGAATCCGGGCGGGTGGCTGACCACGACCGCCCAGCGCAAGGCCATCGACCGGATCCGCCGGGAGAACAAGCGCGACGACAAGCACAAGGAGGCGCAGATGGTGTTCGACGACGGACCGCCTGAGCCTCTCGGCGCCATCGAGGACGACCGGCTCCGGCTGATCTTCACGTGCTGCCACCCGGCGCTCGCGATGGAGACCCGGGTGGCGCTGACGCTCCGGATGCTCGGCGGGCTGACGGTGTCCGAGATCGCCCGCGCCTTCCTTGTCCGGGAGAGCGCCATGGAGCAGCGGATCACCCGCGCGAAAGCCAAGATCAAGGCGGCTCGCGTCCCCTATCGCGTACCGGCCGCCGAAGATCTCCCGGCCCGGGTCTCCGGCGTCCTTTCGGTCTTGTTCCTCGTCTTCAACGAGGGCTACCTGGCGACCGGTCCCGACACCGACCCCGTGCGCCACGACCTCACCGCCGAGGCGATCCGGCTCACCCGCCTCATCCGCGAACTCCTCCCGGCCGATGGCGAGGTGGCCGGGCTGCTCGCCCTGATGCTGCTCACCGAGGCCCGCCGCGCCGCCCGGATCTCGGCGAGCGGCGAACTCGTCAGCCTCGGCGAGCAGGACCGGGGGGCTTGGGACGTCGCGCTGATCGCCGAAGGCCACCGACTGGTACGCGAACGGCTGGCCGCGCGGGTGGCGCCCGGTCGCTATCAGATCCTCGCCGCGATCGGCGCCGTCCACACCTCCGCCCACGACGTACGCGACACCGACTGGTCGCAGATCGTCGCGCTCTACGACCAGCTCGTACGCCTCGACGCCAGCCCGATCGTCGCGCTCAACCGTGCCGTCGCCGTCGCCGAGCTGGACGGTCCCGAGGTCGCCCTGGCGGCCGTCGATCGGCTCGCCGACCCGTTGGGCGGCTATCACGCGTACCACGCGGCTCGGGCCGACCTGCTGCGCCGGCTTGGCCGGAGCCGGGAGTCGCGGGCGGCGTACGACCAGGCCATCGAGCTGGCCGGGAACACGGCCGAGATCGCGTACCTGACGCGTCGCCGCGACCAGTTGGGCTAGCCTCTGCGGATCCCCTCCTCGCAGAGGCATCGTCGCGCCCAGAGCGGAGTTCCGTTGTCCAATCGGTCGAAGCGCAGGTCCGCTCCCCAACCTCGTCGGACGGCGCAGCGATCCACCGAGCCGGATCGGGCTGACGCACCGCCGGCGGAAAAGACCGCCACACAGCCGCTGAAGTTCTTCCCATGGCCGTTTCTCGCCGTCATGGCCAGTTTCTTCGCGGATCTGCTCCTGCCGCGGCAGTGGGAACTGACGTGGTCGTCGGATCGGAGTCCAGCCTGGGTGCAGCCCGCCACGCTCTTGCTGGCCATCGTCAGTCTTTGGAGCCTCGCCGAGGCCGTCCTGGCCAGCCAGCTTCGCACGATGGCGCTGGGCCCGACGGCCGAGCAAGGCCGCTTCACGACCCGGCGATTGCTCGAGTCGGTGGCTCGGCGCGGTGGTTTCATGACTCTCTGGCTGACCGTTCTCGGGGCCATCGCCTGCGCCGAATCCACCGACGCGTCAGTCAAACCGACGAGCGTCCTGAGTGACATGGCGACCGTTGGCGTCCTGTTGGGACTTGCGCTCTGCGTCCCGCTCTCGCTCTCGACCATGTGGAACTGCTTCGGCGAGATGCGGCGAGCCGGCCAGATCACCAAGCTCGCTCAGGGCGTCATCGCTGCGGGAGTGGTCGGCGCCGCCATGAGTCTGGCGTGTCTCGGCGCCGTGGGCCAACTCGTCCGGGCACTCGGCGGAAGCGCTTGACGGGGTGGATAGGGTTCGGGTCATGACGAACGGAATCGAGTCCCTCTCCCGCCGGTGAGCACGACCCCCGAGCGCAGTGCGCTCGACCGACCGGTCTCCTGGTACGCCTACGCGCTGCAGCTGCTCGACGGCACACCGGCCGGCCCGTCCCCCGACGACGGCGTACGCCGTGACGCGCCGCTCCGAGAGCGCCTAGACGCCCTGACGGCCCTCCTTCGAGACTTCCTCGACGATCCCGCGCAGTCGCCGCAAGAGTTGCACGATCGGTGTGCCGCGCTGGCGATCCGCTCGACCGATGTGTCCGAGGCGCTGAGTCAGCTTCGGCACAGCGCCGATGAGCGAACCCGTCAGACGGGCAGGTGGCTGATCCGCAACGGCACCGACAAGGGCGCCGTCCTGGTCGGGCTAGGCCTGCTGATCCGCAACGGCGAACGCGCGGACGCCGAGATCATCAAGACCATCGGGCTGCTGCGGTTCGCTGATCTGCTCGCCGTTGAGGCACTGGCCCGGATCCGGGGCGCCGAACCGCAGCTGATCTGGCTCGCGGAACGCTCCCGGCGGCGGGTACGCACCACAGCCGTCATCGCCTTGGCGGGTCGTCGAGCTAAGGAGATCCGGCGCTGGATCCGGTCGACTCCGCGCGACCTGCTGACGAGCGGCCTCGCCCGGAAGATCGCCGAACAGCAGGATCTGCCGGGATTGCTGGCCGCTTCCGAAGTGGACGACGAGCCGTGGGATCAGGTGGCCAACCTCCTGCTCGCGATGGCCTCCACCGACAACTACGTGTCCGAGATCCGCCGGTACGCCTACGCGGAAGCCGTCTACGAGCGATGGGTGGCCCTTGCACCGACCCGGCAGCCCAGTCTCGAACGGGCGGTCCTGCTGACGCTGGTCGCCGAGGATCTGCGTACGGGGTCGGCCGCTCCGGTCGTCGGCGAGGCGCGCGGCGAACTGGTCGCCCGGATCGAAGCAGTGCTCGCCGCGCCGGAATGGCGGGACATGCTCGATGAAGACGCCGCCGAGGCCGATCCGGTCGTTGCGCGGCGGGCATCGTGGGTCATCCGGCAGGGTGGGCCGAAACCGTTGCCTGCCAAAGGTTTCGCCATCCGCGTGGTCGTCGCCGACCCGAGTCCCACCGGTTCTGGGCAGGTTGAAGCCCGGATCGTCGTCGACGGGATGCCCGTCGTCGCCCGGTACTTCGACAAAGGTCCGGCCGCCAGCCCGGAGGCTCTGCTGACGACCGGCCGGCTGCGCGCAACCGAGGAGCCGCACGAGGTACGCCTCGCCGAGGCGTACTGCACGGAGGGCTGCTGTGGCGGGCTCTATGTGACGATCGTGCGGGAAGGCACCGAGGTCGTCTGGCGGAACTGGCGGTCATCGTCCACTGCGGACGATCTGCCGGCCGAGGTCAGGTTCGACGCCGTCGCGTACGACCAGGAGGTGAGCCGGGCCGGGCACGACCATTCGTGGGAGTGGCCCGCCCGGAGCGTGGCGCGGCTGGTGACCGAACGGCTCCGGGCCGAGCCGGAGATCCTGGGCCGATGGGACTGCCGGCCCGGGTGGTGCGCGGCCTGGCTGCGCGAATACGACACCGTACGCCTCACCTTCCAGCATCCGGCCGCCCGGTCGAGCGCTCCGACCGACCCTTCGGTGCAGTTCGGCCTGGTGATCGACGTCGACGACCGCGACCCCACGGAGGTGGCCGAGACGGTCGTCGCGTCGCTCATCGCCGGCGATCCGAAGGAGATCGCCGAGATGGTCGGTGGGACCACGGACGGACCGGCGCTGCTCGGCCTCGAGTATCGGCCGCCCAGCCGCTGGTGACTCGTACCCGACAGCGTCATGTGTAAAGAATTCTTGACACGGTGTCAAGATCGCTTTACATTGATCGTATGCCATACGAGGAGAAGCGCGCTTGGATCATGGGCGTGGTCAGCGCGGTCGCGTACGCCGTCTACGTGGCGGTGGTCCTGGGCCGCTCGGCCGGCTCATCCCTCACCGAGGTCCCGTACGCCGGGCTTATGCTGGCGACCATCGGGGCGGCCATCGCCACGACCATCCTGGTCAGCATCGTGGCCGGGATCTTCTCCCCGCGTACACGGGACCGCGTCGACGAGCGTGACCGCGAGATCGGTTACCTCGGCGACCGCATCGGCCAGTCGTTCATCGTCGTCGGCGGCCTCGCGGCGATGCTGCTCGCGCTGGCCGAGGCCGACTACTTCTGGATCGCCAACGTGATCTACCTGGGGTTCTTCCTCTCCGCGACGGTCGGCTCCGCCGCCAGGGTCTTCGCGTACCACAAGGCCTTCCAGACATGGTGAAACCGACCAAGGTGACCAATTCGATCCGGGCGCTGCGGTTCGCGCACGGTGAGATGACGCAGGCGGAGCTGGCCGACCGGATCGGCGTGACCCGTCAGACCGTCATCGCCATCGAGCAGGGGCGGTATTCGCCGTCGCTGGAGATGGCCTTCCAGATCGCGCGGGTCTTCGGGGTCTCGCTCGACTCGGTCTTCCATTACCCCGAGGGCTCCGAGGAGGAGTGATGAAGGCAATCGTCCGCGAGCGGTACGGGTCGGCCGAGGTGCTCACCCTGCGCGAGGTCGACCGGCCCGTGGCCGGCGACAAGGAAGTCCTGATCCGCGTCGAGGCGGCCGGGGTGGATCGCGGCGCGTGGCACATGATGACCGGCGAACCGCGGGTGATGCGGCTGGTCACCGGCTTGCGGCGACCCAGGTCGTCCGCGCTGGGCATGGATCTGGCGGGGGTGGTCGTGGCGGTCGGCGCGCGGGTGACGCAGTTCGCCGTCGGCGACGAGGTCTTCGGCAGCGGCACCGGCGCCTTCGCCGAGTACGCCACGGCCAAGCCGGACAAGCTGGCTCGGCGGCCGGCCGGGATGACGGCGGTGCAAGCGGCTGCCCTGCCGGTCTCGGGAGCGACGGCGCACCTGGCGACGCGTACGGCGAATGTCCGGAAGGGACAGTCCGTGCTCGTCATCGGAGCCGGTGGCGGCGTCGGGGCGTACGCCGTCCAGCTCGCCCGCCTCGCCGGTGCGACGGTCACCGCCGTATGCAGCGGCGGCAAGGCGGAGTTCGTCCGTTCCCTCGGCGCTGAGACGGTCATCGACTACACGCGTACGCCGTTGTCCGGGCGCTATGACGCGATCCTCGACATCGCGGGAAACCGGCCGTTGCCGTTGCTACGCGGCCTGCTGACACCGACCGGGTCGCTGGTACTCGTCGGCGCGGAGAACGGTGGCGCCGTCTTCGGCGGACTGGGTCGTAACCTCCACGCGAAGGCACTCGACCCGTGGGTGAAGCATCGCCTCAAGGCTCCCCTCTCGATCGCCCGGACCGAGGATCTGGAGCGCCTCGCCGCGCTCTTCGCCGCAGGTGACCTGGTCGCACCGGTCGACCGGACCTATCCGCTCGCCGACGCCGCCGAGGCCATCCGGTCGCTGGAGGCGGGAAAGGTTGCGGGGAAGCTCGTCCTGGAGCTATAGTGGAATGGAACGTTCCGCTCCATGAAAATACCGGAGGTACCCGATGACCACCTGGACTCTGCTCGACAACGCTCACCAGGCACTGCGTACCGCGATCGCCGGAGTCGGCCCGGACGGCTGGCAGCTCGCCACCCCGTGCGACCAGTGGACGGTCACCCAGGTCCTCCAGCACGCCGCGGGCGACCAGCTCGGCTACGCCGGCACGCTGGGGGTCGGCACCGGGCCGGCGTACAACCCGTTCGCGCCGTCCGGCGAGCCGGTCGAGGACCCCGCCGCCTTCACCGAGCAGGCGCTGGTCGCCTCGGCGGCGGCGTTCGCCGCGGTCGAACCCGGAGCGCAGGACGTGCCCAAGCCGCTCCCGCTGCCCCCGATGTCGGCCGAAGAGGTCGTCGCGGCGGCCGCCCTGGACGCTGCCGTGCACGCCTGGGACATCGCGGTCGCCACCGGGCAGCCGTCGCCGCTCACGCCGGAGCTGTCGCAGGCGCTCCTGCCGATCGCGCACGCCACCGCCGACCCGCTGCGCGGTTTCGCGTACGCCGACGCCCTGGGTGGCCAGGAGAGCGACGACGCGGCCGCTCAGCTGCTGCGGCACCTCGGACGCGACCCGCAGTGGAAGCCGTGACCGGCTCTCGGTAAGCACACCGTTAGGCACCAGATCAGGGATATGCCTGGGATCTTGAGCCAAGATCCCAGGCATATCCCTGATCTGCCGGGCAAGGCGGCCGGGCGAGGCCCCGAGCACGTAGAGGCAGAAGTCAGAACGAGCGGAGAACCCGGGAGAGCGTGTCCACCGCGGCGGGATAAGCGCCCTCGCGCGGAGTCCCGTACCCGACCACGAGTCCCTGCGGACGCGTCCCAGGTTCGTGCCAGTGCGTGCCGAGCGCCCCGAGCGCCAGTCCCCGGGCGGCCGCCGCGTCCAGGACGTCACGTTCGGACAGCCCGGCCGGCAGGCCCAGCACGACGTGGAGTCCGGCCGCGATGCCGCCGAGGTCGGCCCCGGGCAGCCGATCGACGAGTTGGTCCCGGCGGCGGCGATACCGCAGCCGGCAGGCGCGGATGTGCCGGTCGTACGCGTGCTCGGCGATCAGGTCCGCCAGGGCGAGCTGGCCGATGGTCTCGGTGTGCACGTCGGTGAGCCGTTTGAGCCGCACGACCGGCTCGACCAGGTACGCCGGAAGCACCATCCAGGCCAGTCGCAGCGCCGGGCTCAGCGTCTTCGCCGCCGTTCCGATGTAGACGACGTGCTCCGGAGCGGTTCCCTGCAGCGCGCCGACCGGTTGCCGGTCGTAGCGGAACTCCCCGTCGTAGTCGTCCTCGATGATGAGCCGGTCGCCGGATCGGGCCCATTCCACCGCCGCACGCCGTCGTTCCGGATGCAGCGTGACGCCCATCGGGTACTGATGCGCCGGGGTCAGCACGACGGCGTCGGCCGCCGCGACCGGGAGCACCGCGCCAAGGGAGTCCACCGGGACGGGCACGACGGATGCGCCCGCCTCCCGGACGACGTCGCGATGGAAGTCCAACCCGGGATCTTCGAGGCCGATCGTCCGTCCCCTATAGACGGTGGCGAGCAGGGCCAGCGCTTGGACGTAGCCCGAGGTGATGACGATCCGATCGGGGCTGGCCAGTACGCCGCGCGCCCGGCCCAGGTAGTCGGCGAGCACGCTCCGGAGCACCAGGCTGCCCCGGGGATCGCCGTAGTCGAACGCGGTCACCGGCGCCCGGGACAGCGACCGGCGTACGGCGCGGGTCCAGGCCGCGACCGGGAAGGTGGACACGTCGGGACTGCCCGGACGCAGGTCGTACCGGGGTGTCGTGACCACCTCCGGAACCGCCGTCGGCAGCACGATCGGCGGAAGCGCCGCGACCTCGGTGAAGGAACCTTGGCGGGCGGTCAGATATCCCTCCGCCACCAACTGGTCGTACGCCGCGCTGACGGTCCCCCGGGCGAGGCCCAGCTCGGCGGCGAGCGTACGCGTGGCGGGCAGGCGGGTCTGCGGCGCGAGCCGGCCGGACCGGATCGCGTCCCGCAGCGCCTCCTCCAGCGCGGTCCGGCGGGTGGCCGAAGCGGAGAGGTCGAGGTGCAGGTCGACGCCGAAATTGGCCCAGTCAATCGCCATGGTATTGGACCTTAGCGCAGAGCCAATCCGCTCCTAAAGTCAACGACATGAACACTCGTCTCGCAGTCGACACCCTGGCCCCCCACATCAACAAGGCGATGAACGCCCTGGACGCCGCCGCGCGGCAGACCCAGCTGGAGGCTCCGCTGCTGGAGCTGGTCCGGTTGCGGGCCTCGCAGCTCAACGGCTGCGAGTACTGCGTCGACCAGCACAGCGCCGACGCCGTCAAGGGCGGCGAGGACCCGCGCCGGCTGTTCGCCATCACGGTCTGGCGGGACACCCCGTTCTTCACCGACCGTGAGCGGGCCGCGCTCGAACTGACCGAGGCCGCCACCCGGCTGACCGAGGGACCGGTGACCGACGAGGTCTTCGCCCGCGCCGCCGCGCAGTTCACCGAGGTCGAACTGGCCGAGCTGATCTGGGCGATCACGGTGATCAACGCCTGGAACCGGCTCGGCGCGACCGCCCACCCGTGGTCGCTGTCGTGACTCCCCCGTCCTCCTGGGCTCCCGGCGCCGGCGAGTGGTCCGGCGCCGGGCCCGACCTGGTCACCGGGGCGGCGACGCTCCGGGCGCTACACCGGCCGGGCGATCCCGTGGTGCTCCCCAACGTCTGGGACGTGCCGTCGGCCCGAGCCGTCGAGGCGGCCGGCTTCCCCGCCGTGGCCACCAGCAGCGCCGCGCTCGCGGAAACGCTCGGCCACGCCGACGGCGAGACAGCGCCGGTCGGGGAGATCCTCGACGCCATCGCACGGATCGTGCGGGCGGTGGGCGTACCGGTGACGGCGGACGTCGAGCGCGGCTTCCGGCTGTCCCCCGCCGAGCTGGTCGAACGCCTCGCGGCCACCGGGGTCGCGGGCTGCAATCTGGAGGACTCGGACCCGGCGACCGGCACCATGGTGGACGCGGCCCGCCAGTCCGACTTCCTGGCCGCGATCCGCGCGGCCGCCCGGTCCGCGGGTGTCGATCTGGTGGTCAACGCACGAATCGACGTCTTCCTCAAATCAACTGGTACGCACGACGCACTGGCCGAGGCGGTCGACCGGGCGCGGCGATACCTCGCCGCCGGCGCGGACTGCGTATTTCCGATCCTGCTCGACGATCCGGCGACGGTCGGCGCCTTCGTCGGTGAGGCCGGTGGCCCGGTCAACATCCTCGGCCGCCTGGACGGTCCACCGAGCGTCGCGGAACTGGCCGCTCTAGGAGTGGCCCGGATCAGCTTCGGGGCCCGCGTACACGCGGCTGTGCGACGACAGCACGCGGATCTGTTGGCGCGGCTCAGCCCACGCGGGCGATAGCGTCGGCCGGCGGCTCGGGCAGGCTGCGCAGCGCGGCGGTGATCTCCTCGCTGGGCATGGGCCGGAAGAAGTGGAAGCCCTGGGCGGCGGTGCAGCCGAGGTCGGTGAGCACCCGGCGCTGCTCATGGGTTTCCACGCCTTCCGCGACGACTCGCAGGCCGAGCTGCCGGCCGAGGTCGACGGTGGTCCGCACGATCGCGGCGGCCTGCGGCGAGTCGCCCATGGCGCGAACGAAGCTGCGGTCCACCTTGACCTCGTCGACGGCGATGCGGGTGAGGAAGGTCAGCGAGGAGTAGCCGGTGCCGAAGTCGTCCACGGACAGCTGCACGCCCAGCTGCCGCAGGTCGTTGAGCACCTCGTCGATCACCCGGAGGTCGCTCATCACGACCGTCTCGGTGATCTCCAGAACCAGCCGCGCGGGCTCGATGCGGTGCTTGTGCAGCAGCCTCCCGATGTCGGCGGGCAGCTCGGCGTCGAGCAGGTTGCGGGCCGAGAGGTTGACCGACACCGGCACGTCGATGCCCTCGGCCTGCCACAACGCGGCCGCCGTCAACGCCTTGTCCACGATGTACCGGGTGAACGGCGCGAGCAGCTCGCTCGCCTCGACCGCGCGGACGAAGTCCTTGGGGTGCAGTCGGCCGCGGCGGGGATGCTCCCAGCGGGCGAGCGCCTCGACACCGGTGGGCGCCCCGGTCGACAGGTCGATCGCGGGTTGCAGCGCGACCAGCAGCTGGTCGTCGAGGCTGAGCGCGGTACGCATCTCGGCGACCAGGGCCAGCCGATCCGTGCTCGCGCCGTCGTGCGACGGGTCGTACGCGACGACCGAGGACTGCCCGTCCTTGGCCTGGTAGAGCGCGACATCCGCGCGACGCAGCAGTTCCGGCATGTCGACCCGGCCCGCGGCCGCCACGACGACGCCGACCGAGGTCTCCGCCGAGACGGTGACCCCGGCGATCTCGGTCGGCTCGGCGAGCGCGGCGGCCAGCCGACGGGCCCGGCGCAGCGCCTGCCGCTCGGCCTGCCGCATGGCCTGTTCTGTGCCGTCTTCGGGAAGGTCGAACAGCAGCAGGCCGAACTCGTCGCCGCCGAGCCGGGCCAACAGCTCCACATCGGAGACGAGATCGCTGAGCCGACCGGCCGCGATCTGCAGCAGCTGGTCACCGGCGACGTGGCCGAGGGTGTTGTTGACTTCCTTGAAGTTGTCGACGTCCAGCATCAGCAGGGCGACCGCGGCCGACCGGTCGAGACCGCGAAGTGTCTCGTCGCCGCGGCGCAGCAGCGCTTCCCGGTTGAAGAGCTTGGTCAGCGGGTCACGGACGGCCTCGTCGACCGCGCGTTCGGTGGCGTGCCGGAGCGCGGCGTGCGTCGCCGAGTCGTGCAAGGCGACGCCGAGCGCGTCCGCGTACGCCGCGAGCGCGGCCCGATCCCGGCTGCGAAGTCCGACCGTCCCGGCGAAGTGCAGGGTCAGCGTGCCGACCGGTTCGCCCGCGACCTCCAACGGCCGAGTCACCGACGCGATGACGCCCGCGTTGCGGCGCAACGGACCGCCGCCGGCGGTGTAGCGCATGGTGGGGCCGTCCGCGTTCAGCAGCTCGACGACGACTTCGTTGGCGCGGAACAGACTCAGCGCGCTGCGGGCTCCGGCGTTGGCGATGCCCGCGATGTCGCCGTGGCGGCGCAGCGCCCGGATCGCGTCGGCGTAGCGGTTCCAGCCCTGCCGCTCCTGCGAGTCGAGCAGCCGATGCGTGTACGCCTGCTGGAACAGCCACAGCACCGGCGGGAGGGCGATGAGCCAGCGCAGGTCCACGCCGAGCAGACCGACGATCCCCAGGCCCACCGCGAGGTTGCCGAGGGTCATCATCCAGATGCTGCTCAGCGCCCGCCGCATCAGCGTGCCGAACTTGTGCCCGTCGCGCAGCGAGGTGTAGACGCAGGTGATGACGACGGTCAGCAGCGAATAGCCGAGCGCGGTCGCGGCGAGGGCGAAGCCGTCGTCCGGGGTGACCATCTCCTTGTAATGGCCCTGGACCAGCAGATGCGCGACGAGCGCCGCTGGACCGGCCGCGATCGCCAGGCTGGCCGAGCGCCGGATGATCTCGACGAACGGTTTCCACTCGTCGGCGAACGCCTGCAACAACACGTTGGCGAGCAGGACGCCGAGGCCCATGGCGGCGGGCAGCCAGCCGTCGGGCCCGACCCAGACCGCGACGATGAAGGCGGCGTCGCCCCAGGCGGTGGCGAAGTTGGAGCCGGAGATCCGGACGCGCAGCCGGCCGAGGTGGCTGACCACGACCATGCCGACCACGATCGCGAACCGCACCCAGTCGTCCACTGGGGAGAAGACCACTCCGCCGATCGAGACGACCAGCGCGACACCGACCGCGAAGGCGACGAGGGTCCGGGCGCGCCGGGGCAGTTCGGGTGCGCCGCTGGCCAAGTACGCCCGCCGCAGTGCGGCCCGCAAATAGTCCATAGCGGACCGAAAGCCCTCAGAAATGCGGTGAACCACGCTGTTCATCAGCACACCGCACCCCCTCTTCGTGGGTTCCGGCTGATTGGCACGCTGACGCGAATCCCGCTGGGAAGGCTACGGCGTTATCTCGGCGGGCGACAGTGTCAGTGGCTGAAAAACCGCATGGATCATCGAGAATTGTCCCGGCCCGGCTCGACCTCCTCAACCAGGTCAGCAGAGCTGGAGGACTTCTCGTACCGGAGCTCCCGAACGGGAGATCCTTCGGCGGGCTCGCCGTCGAACGAGGCCGGGAGCCGCTTGATGCGCTTGCTCATATTGCGGATGAGCAGCACGATCGCGATGCCGAGCACGACGATCAGAAGCAGGCCCATCGGCCCGGCCAGACCGCCCGATCGGGTGTCCCCGAAATTGTTGTCGGACAAGAACTCGGCCAGCATCAGACCAGCCCCTCCTTACGGACGCCCGCGAACAGGTCGGTCTCCGGCGTCGGACTGTCCACCAGCGACTTCGCGAGCTGGTAGTCCTCGGTCGGCCAGCCCTGCTGACGGATTGCCAGCGGCGTCCGGAACCAGCCGCCGTCGGGATCGATCTGGGTGGCGTGCGCCCGCAGCGCGTCGTCCCGGATCGGGAAGTAATCGCCGCATTCCACCCGCGTCGTGACCCGGTCGCCCTTGTCGCGGGCGGCCGGCCAGTCGGCCAGCATCTCGGCGTACGGGCTCTCGATGCCGGCCGCCAGGCAGGCCTCGTGCAGCGCGGTGAACTGCGATCGGGTGAAGCTGACGTGGTAGTAGAGCTTCTGCGGCTGCCAGGGCGCGCCCAGCTCGGGGTGCACGTCCGCGTCGCCGGCCACGTCGAAGGCGGCGACGCTGACCCGGTGGCACTGGATGTGGTCGGGGTGCGGGTAGCCGCCCTCCTCGTCGTAGGTGATCACGACGTGCGGGCGGAACTCGCGCATCAGCTTGATCAGCGGCTGCGCAGCGGTCGCCACGTCCTCGCGGCCGAAGCTGCCGTCGGGCAGCTTGTCGGCGTTCTCCGGCCGGTAGTCCTCCAGCCAGCCCGAGTCGACGAAGCCCAGCCACTCCTGGCGTACGCCCAGGATCTCGCGGGCCCGCGCCATCTCGGCCCGCCGGATCTCGGCCATGTTGGCCTGGATCTCCGCGTCTCCGGCCAGCTTCGGGTTGAGAATGTCGCCGCGCTCGCCGCCGGTGCACGTGACCACCAGCACGTCGACGCCCTCGCGGACGTAACGGGCCATGGTGGCGGCGCCCTTGCTCGACTCGTCATCGGGATGGGCGTGCACGGCCATCAGGCGAAGCTGCTCACTCACCAGATCTCCCTCTGCGGTTTCAGCACTCGGTCCAGTGCGATGATGGTTCCCAGCCATTCTGACTCCGACCACCGACAACGCGGTCACCGGCCTCGGCGCGGGTGACCTGGCGCCATGAGGACCCGCACTGTGACAGCTCAGACAACCCACCCGGTATTCCCGCCCGGCCGCTACGGGCGGCAGCGGACGCCGCGGCGCGTACCCCGGCCGGTGCTGGCGGCCGCCGTCGCCGTGCTGCTGGTGATCATGACCTTTGTCGGGTTCCGGCTGTACCGGGCCTACGGCGAGCAGGACTACAGCGCCGACGTGACCCGGTTCACCACCGGCGAGAACGCGGTCGACGTGCAGTTCGTCGTGCGGCTGCCCGACGGCGGCCAGGCCGAGTGCATCGTGCGCGCCCGGGGCGAGGACGGGGCCGAAGTAGGCCGGGCGACGGTCGCCGTGACCGCCGGCGCCGAGCCGAGCCAGACCGTCGTCGAGTACCACCTGACGACGAACGGGCGGCCGGTGACGGGCGAAGTCGAGCGCTGCTACCCCCACGACGCGGAAACCAGCAGCTGACCCGCAGTGGGCGTACGCTGTTAAGTTTGAACTTCTGTCCGATCTAATCAAGGAGTCCGCCGTGCCATCGACCGAGACCAACACCTGGTTGTCCCAGGAAGCGTTCGACCGGCTGCAGGGTGAGCTCGACGAGCTGATCGCGGCCCGGCCCGCGGTCGCGGCGGAGATCAACGCTCGGCGCGAGGAGGGCGATCTCCGGGAGAACGGCGGATACCACGCCGCCCGCGAGGAGCAGGGCAAGCAGGAGGCTCGTATCCGGCAGTTGCAGGAACTGCTGCGGACGGCGCGGGTCGGCGACGCGCCGACGGCGGACGCGGTCTCCCCCGGCATGGTCGTGACGATCCAGTTCGACGACGACGCCGACGACACCGAGACCTTCCTGCTCGGCTCGCGGGAGATCGCCGCCACCACCGACCTGACCGTCTACAGCCCCGAGTCGGCCCTCGGTGCGGCGATCATGGGCGCCAAGACCGGTCAGTCGGTGAGCTACACCGCGCCCAGCGGCGCGACGATCACCGTGAGCATCGTAAAATTCGAACCCTTCGCAGGCTGAGCGTCGGCAAGGGCTGATCCGTGTCATCCCTTCGGCCCATTGAAGCTCAGGGGATCTTCCTGGCAGGCTGGCTTGCCGCTCGCGTACGAAGCGAGCCTTCCACGGGAGGATCCCCCCTTTATGTCTGAAGAGAACGCCGTCGACCGGCGCAAGCTGCTCCGGCGTGCCGGAACCGTCGCGGCCGGCGTAGGCGCGGCCGGTGTCGCGTCCGCGATCGCCGCCAGCCCGGCGTCCGCCGCTGCGGGCGAGGCCCTCGTCCAGGGCTCCAACGAGACCGCCGGCGTGGCGAACAGCATCAACAGCACGGCGTCGTCGACGCTGACCCTGTCGAACTCCGGCTCCGGCGCGCCGCTGACCCTGCCCGCGAAGGCGTGGCCCAGCGGTCTCGCCGACGGCTCGATCGTGTTCGACAGCGGCCAGGGCCTGAACTACGCCTGGGGTGGCAACGGCAGCCAGGCTGCCGTCTACGACTCCAGCTGGGTCCCGATCGTCGTGCCGACCCCGCCGCTGCGGGTGCTGGTCACCTTCACCAGCCCGGCCCAGATGGGTCTCGCTTCCGGTTACTCGATGTCCGGCGGCAAGATCAACCCGAAGAACAGCGCCACTGTCCCGGACATGCTCGTCGACCTCAGCTGGGCGCTCGACCCGGCGACCGACCTGAGCGGAACCGCGGTGCAGTTCAACCTCACCGCATTCAGCGCCGCCGCCGGCTGGGTCGCCGCGTGGGACGAGGGTCCCTGGCCGTCGAACAGCAACATCAACACCCCGGGCAACAACACCGCGATCGCGAACTTCTGCCAGGTCGCCGTTGGTTCGGATGGCAAGATCCGGTTCAAGATGAACCGGCCGACCGCGCTGATCATCGACATCCTCGGTTTCGTCGCGTGGCCGGGCAACTTCACGACCGGCGATGCCGCCGCGAAGGCCCCCGCCGCCGCGCAGAAGGTGACGAAGACGCTGGCCGGCATCCGCAACTCGGCCAAGCTGCCGCGTCGCTGATCCCGCGCCACAGAAGCGCCACGAAGGCCGCTCCGGTACGCCGGGGCGGCCTTCGCCCTGTCCGGGCTCAGGTCACGCCGATACGGCGTACCCGTTGGATCTGAGCGCGGACAGCAGGCGGTCCGAGTGTTCGGACCCGCGCGTCTCCACCGAGAGCGCGACGGCGACCTCGCCGAGCCGGAGCTGCGGATCGTGGCGCTGATGCGCCACGTCGACGATGTTGGCCCGGTGCTGGGCGATGAGCGAGAGCAGTTCCGCGAGCTGGCCCGGCCGGTCGACACAACGGACGGTGAAGCGCAGGAACCGGCCCGCGAGCGACAGGCCGTGCTCGATGACGCGGAGCATGAGCAGCGGGTCGATGTTGCCGCCGGAGAGGACCGCGACCGCCGGCGTCTCGACCTCGACGACTCCGCTGAGCAGCGCGGCGACCCCGACTCCCCCGGCCGGCTCGACCACGAGCTTGCCGCGTTCGAGGAGCATGAGCAGCGCTCTCGAGATCTCCTCGTCGGTGACCGTCACGACCTCGTCGACGAGCTTGCTGACGTGCAGGTAGGTCAGATCGCCGGGGCGGAGGACGGCGATGCCGTCGGCGATCGTGTTGAGCTGATCGAGCTTGACGGGGTGCCCGGCGCGCAACGAGGGCGGGAACGCCGCGGCCCCGGCCGCCTGGACGCCGATGATCTGCACGTCGGGTCGCGACGCCTTCACCGCGACCGCGACGCCGGAGATCAGGCCGCCGCCGCCGATGCCCATGATGATCGTCTTGACGTCGGGGACCTGCGCCAAGATCTCCAGCCCGACCGTGCCCTGCCCGGCGATGACGTCGGGATGGTCGAACGGGTGGATGAAGATCGCGCCGGTGGCCTCCGCGAACTCCCGGGCCGCGACCAGCGCCTCGTCCACATTCGCCCCGACGAGCTGGACGGACGCGCCGTAACCCTTCGTCGCGGCGACCTTGGGCAGTGGCGCGCCGACGGGCATGAAGACGGTGGCGGGGACGCCTAGCGCGGTCGCGGCGACCGCGACCCCTTGGGCGTGATTTCCCGCGCTGGCGGCGACGACGCCCCCGGCCCGCTCCTCGGCGCTCAGCCGCGCGATCCGGGTGTACGCGCCCCGCACCTTGTACGCGCCCGCCCGCTGGAGGTTCTCGCACTTGAGCCAGACCTGGCCGCCGATCTTGGCCGACAGCGGCCGGCAGGGCTCGATCGGGGTGACCCGGGCGATGTCCCGCAGCAACTCCTGAGCGGCCCGGATGTCGTCGACGCTGACGAGGTGAGGTGTCACGCCCTGATCGTCGCACCGCGCTCGGTGGCGTACTCCACCGGCTCAACCGGCTCACCCGGCCCGCAGGGTGATTTGCCCTGATCAGGCGTTTTGTACGCCTATGATCGCGATTGTGATGACGTTCCTGAAGGCGTTGCACGTGCTCAGTGCGGTCATGCTGGTCGGCCCGCTCATGTCCGCCCCCTTCATCGGTCGCCGGGCGATCCAGCGGCGCAGCGCCGACGGCGTACGCATGGCGGCCACCCAGACCCGGGCCTTCGGCGCGGGCACGGTACTCACCGCGGTGCTCGGCGTACTCACGGTCCTCGGCAGCGACGGCAAGTACGAGTTCAGCACGCCTTGGGTGATCATCTCCATGACGCTGTACGTGGTGGCGCTCGGACTCGTGTTCTTCTACGCCGTCCCCGCGCTGCACAAGGCGGCCCGCATGGTCGAGGAAGGCGTCATCGACACCCAGCCGGAAGCCTCGGCGCTGACCGCGACCACCGACGACCTGCGCCTCAAGGAGCGCCTCGACGCCATCACCGGACGTGTCGCCGGAGCCGGTTTCCTGGTGCTGCTGGTCTTCGCCGTGATCACCCTGCTGATGGTGATCCGGCCGTTCTGACCGGCTACCGCGCCCGGGCGGGGGTGGCCGCGACCGGGAACCCCGGGGCGTGCCTACGCCACGCGTGCAGCAGTTCGAACTGGCCGGCGATGGCCAGCAAGGTCAGCTCACTGCCGGGCGGGCCGACGAGCTGGACCGCGGCGGGCAGGCCGTCGGGGCGTACGCCGACCGGCACGGTCAACGCGGGCAGCCCGGAGATGTTCCAGGGTGCGGCGTACGGGGCGAAGCGGAGGCAGGCCGTGACATTGGACAGCCAACCCCGGGACGACCAGGACCGGGCCGGCAACGGCGTACGCGCCAACGCCGGGGTCAGCAGGACGTCGTAGTTCCCGTCGCCGAAGAAGGCGATCGACTTCTCCCGGAATCCTTCGCGGTCCGCTTCGCGGATCATCCCCCGGTTCCAGGCCCAGCGGCCCATCCGCAGATGACGTCGCGACCGTGGCTGGAGCTTGGCGTCCAGCAGCCCGGCGTCCTCGGCGTCCCGATAGGCCGCGGCGAACCAGGTCGCCAGGCCGCGCAGGCCCAACCCCACCGGGTACGCCGGATCGGCCGAGACGGTGTCGTGGCCCGCCTCGACGAGCAGGTTCGCGGCGGTGGCGACGGCTTCGCGGTTGGCCGCGTCGGCGGCCGTGCCCGCGACCGGCGAGCGCAGCGAGACGGCGACCCGCAGCCGCGGCGGATGCTCCAGCTTGCCCGGCGTACGCCCGGCCAGGACGGAGAAACCGACCGCCGCGTCCGCCACCGTGGTGGCGAGGATGCCGTGCTCGACCAGGCCGAACCAGTCCTCCCGGCCCAGCTGCGCCGGCACCACGCCCCGGCCCGGCTTCAGCCCGACGAGTCCGCAGCAGGCCGCCGGAATCCGGATGGAGCCGAGCCCGTCGTTGCCGTGCGCGATCGGGACCAGCCCGGACGCGACCGCCGCCGCGGAACCGCCGGACGAGCCGCCCGGCGTCCGCTCGAAGTTCCAGGGGTTCCGGGTCACCGCGGAGTCGTCGTCGGTGGTCGCCCAGAGTCCGAGCTCCGGCATGCGGGTCACGCCGACGATCACGGCGCCGGCGCCGCGCAGACGGCGGACCACCTCGTGGTCGGCGTCGGCCACCTCGGACCGCGCCGCGGCCGAACCACGCCAGGTCGGCAGGCCCGCGATGGGCGTGTTCTCCTTCAGCGCGACCGGGACGCCCGCGAGCGGCAGATGACCCAGGTCAGGCTGGTCGTCGACCTCGGCCGCCTCGAACGCGGCCTCCGAGTCGCGCAGCGCACGGAAGGCGTGGACCTGGTCGTCGTTCGCCCGGATGTAGTCGAGGTGATCGGCGACGACCTGCGTCGCCGAGGCGTCACCGCGACGCACCGCGCGCGCGATCTGTTTCGCGGTCGCGCCGACCCACGTCTCGGGCATCTACCCACTCCTCCCCAGCAGTGCGTGGCGCACACTCTACCGGGGAGGAGTGACTCGCTAGGCACTCAGCGCATCGTCCAGATCGGCCAGCAGGTCGTCGAGGGTCTCGATGCCGACCGAAAGGCGTACGAGGTCGGCCGGAACCTCCAAAGCCGACCCGGCGACGCTGGCGTGGGTCATGCGGCCCGGGTGCTCGATCAGCGACTCGATGCCGCCGAGCGACTCCGCGAGCGTGAAGACCTTGGTGCTGTTGCAGATCCGCTCGGCCTTCGCCAGATCGCCGACGCGGAAGCTGACCATGCCGCCGAAGCGGCGCATCTGCTTCGCCGCGACGTCGTGGTTCGCGTGCTCGGGCAGCCCCGGGTAGAGCACCTGGGTCACCGCCGGGTGTCCACTGAGGAACTCGACCACGCGCTCCGCGTTGTCGCAGTGGCGCTCCATGCGTACGGCTAGGGTTTTCACGCCGCGCAGGGTCAGCCAGGCGTCGAACGGGCCGTTCACCGCGCCCATCGCGTTCTGGTGGAACTTCGCCTTCTCGTGCAGCTCGGCGTCGTTGACGACCAGGGCACCACCGACCACATCGGAGTGTCCGCCGACGTACTTGGTCGTCGAGTGGACGACGACGTCCGCGCCGAGCGCCAGCGGCTGCTGCAGATACGGGCTGGCGAAGGTGTTGTCCACCACCAGGATCGCCCCGACCTCGCGGGCGATCTCCGCGATCGCCGCGATGTCCGCGACGCCCAGCAGCGGGTTCGTCGGGGTCTCGACCCAGATCATCTTCGTCTGGGCGGTCACCGCCGCCCGCACGGCGTCCGCGTCGGTCAGCCGCGCGGGCGTGAACTGTACGCCCCAAGGCTGCGCGACCCGGGCGAACAAGCGATAGGTGCCGCCGTACGCGTCGTCGGGGATCACGACGTGATCACCCGGCCGCAGCGCCGACCGGAGCAGGGTGTCCTCCGCGGCGAGGCCGCTGGCGAAGGTCAACCCGTAGCGCCCGCCCTCCAGCGCCGCCAGGCACTCCTGCAGGGCGTCCCGGGTCGGGTTGCCGCTGCGGGAGTACTCGTACCCCAAGCGCGGCGCACCGACCGCGTCCTGCGCGTACGTGGAGGTCTGGAAGATCGGCGGGATCACCGCACCGGTCCGCTCGTCCGGCTCTTGACCGGCGTGGATGGCGAGCGTCTCGAATCCGTAAGACATCCCCTCAGCCTAGTGGCGGGGTCCTGGGGTCGTGCGCATCTCCACCCGGTACGCCCGGACCGGCCACGACCCGCTCCGGCACCGCTGTCAGAGGCAGCGTCGGGACCTCCGACCACCGCTGCGATTCCGAGGAGGCCCGTTGGCTCGGCAGGACCGATTCCGCGTCGGCGGCCGGCGGGGTTCCCGGTTCGGCTTGCGGCGGGGCTTCCGGCGTCCGGCGGCGACCGATACGCAGATCCTTCAGCGCCATGGCCGGCCGTTCGACCAGGTGCCACGAGAGGGCGGCGAGGGCGAAGGATCCGGCCGAGGAGACCACGATGAACCCGGCCGCGCCGAGGGCCGCGCCGCCCACCAGGGCCAGCATCTGCTGGACGGGGAAGGCGTAGATGTAGACGCCGTACGAGTAGTCGCGTTTGCGGCCGACGGCGTGGAGCTTGGCGGGTAGTGCCACAACCGCGTAGAGCAGCAGGTACGCGTACGCGGGCAAGCCGATGACCGGGAAGCCGTCCACGAAGAGCCCGATCGCCAGCAGCACGCCCGCGACGACGGCGAGCGCCGGATGCAGCGGTACGCGGTTCGGGAACAACTGGGCCACCGCGCCGAAGAGGAAGAGCGTCCCGAGGGTGACGAGCTGGCCGACGCTGAACGAGCCGAGCAGCGGCAACGGGCCGAGCGTGCCGAGGTCGAGGACGTCCGGGCTGACCGTCTCGAAGACGATGACCACGAAGCCCGCCACGGCGAGCAGTGACACGAGTGGGCGGGCCCGGCGGAGGACGGCGGTGACGGCCAGGATGCCGACGAGGACGTAGCAGAGCAGCTCGTACTTGAGGCTCCAGAGCGAACCGTCGAACGCGCTGGGCTTGCCGTGCCCGTAAGGCGTGCCGCTGAGCAGACCCGAAATCGGATACTGCGACATGCTCGCGAACCAGTTGGCGGTGACGTACTCCCATGGGCCGCGCGAATGGTGCAGATAGGAGCCCAGCGACCGGCCTTCGATCAACGCGGCGACGGGTGCGATGGCGAACGCCGTCACCAGGAGGCAGACCCACAACCCCGGAAAGATGCGCAGGAAGCGGTGCCAGCTGAAGCGCCCGATGCCGAACTTCCGGCCGCTGGCGGTGATCAGGAAGCCGGACAGGATGAAGAACCCGTAGACGGACAGGGTGCCCAGATCGGTCTGCTTGTGGGTGAGCGTCGTACCCAGGCTTGGCGCGCCGAACGCCAGCGGCCAGGTGTGCGCGACCAGAACGTCGAAGGCGAGCAGGTGACGAAGGAAACCGATGGAATTGGCCCGGGAGGAGAACCGATCGGCCAGCGTACGCACGCCACCGATCCGCCAACCTGCTGCTGACATCGCTCCCCGCATTCCCGATATTCCGAGCCTGAATCCAGGTCGCCAGGGTAACGGCTGGAGCGCCGCGGGGGAATTTCGGCAGCCGGGCGGACGCTTACCGGTCCGGAGGTGTGTTTCATGTTCCTACGCCGCAAGATGCTCGACCTTCCCACGCCCGAGCAGGCCCTGCCCGGTCGCGCCGAAGCGATGCGGGTGCCTTCGTCCCATTTCGTCCTTGGTACGCCGTTGACCGGCCCCTTCCCGGCCGGCCTGGAGACGGCGGTCTTCGGAATGGGCTGCTTCTGGGGCGCCGAGCGGCTGTTCTGGAAGCTCGACGGGGTCTACACCACGTCCGTGGGGTACGCCGGCGGGCTGACCACGAACCCCAGCTATGACGAGGTCTGTTCCGGGTTCACCGGGCACACCGAGGTTCTCGAGGTGGTGTTCGACCCGGCCAAGATCAGCTATGCCCAGCTGCTCAAGGTCTTCTGGGAGAACCACGACCCGACCCAGGGCATGCGCCAGGGCAACGACGTCGGCACGCAGTACCGCTCGGCGATCTACGCCACCACTCCAGCGCAGCTCGACGAGGCACTGGCCTCGCGTGACGCGTTCGCGCCCGTGGTCAAGGCGGCCGGCCTCGACGACATCACGACCGAGATCGCCCCGCTCGGCCGGTACTACTTCGCCGAGGACTATCACCAGCAGTACCTGGCCAAGAACCCGGACGGCTACTGCGGCATCGGCCCGAACGGGCTGACCTGCCAGACGGGGGTCGCGACCCTCGGCTGACCCGGCGACACTGGTCGAGTGACATTCACGATTGATGATGTCGAAGAGCTGACCGGTCTCGTGGTCGCGGCCTGGCGTACCGGGCTCGACCGGGACTGGTCGGCTCCGGCCGGCTGCCTCACCTGGAGTTGCCTCCGGACGGCCGACCACACCGTGGACACCGTCCTGGCTCCGGCGATGTTCCTCGCCTCCCGGAAACTGGACGGCTATCCGGCATACGGCGTCGGCACCCCCGGGGCGGACGCGTCCCCGGCCATCCTCATCGAAGCGTTGGCGACTTCGACTCGCCTTCTCGCAGGCGTGGTACGCACGGCGGAACCCGAGGCGCGAGCGGTGATCTGGCGACGTCCGGAAGTCGAGACACGCGGTCCGGCGGACTTCCCGCCCCGGGCCGGACTCGAACTCGTCCTGCACGCGTACGATGTGTGCCTAGGGCTGGGCGTGCCCTTCGAGCCGCCGGACGAACTGTGCCAACGGCTGCGGGCGCACACCCTGGCCTGGCCGATGTGGGCGAGCCCGGGATGGTCCTCACCGACCGATGATCCCGACGCGTGGCGCGACCTGATCCGCGCCTCCGGCCGGCTCCCGCGCTAGCCGCTTCGCTCGCCTGCTGCGCGTTCCCAGCGGATCACGGTTACGCAGGCGATCTCGGCGGCCGGAAGGCTGCGCGTCAGTGATCTGCAACCAGCAGCGGCCCCGCCGAAGCAGGGCCGCTGACGTCTCGGACGATCAGGCGTGCGTGTCGGCCGGGTCGTGCACGGTCGGCCGGCCGCCGTCGCGGTGGGCACGGACGCAGTCGTCGACGAATTCGCGGGAGAACATCGCGGTCAGGATCGCGACGCCGCCCCGGGCGATGCGTACCTCGCCGTTCTCGATCTCGCCGACGATCCGGACGCGGCGGCCGCCGGTGCCCTTGGTGCGCTCCCAGTCCTTCACCGTGCCCCGGCCACGGAACGTCAGATCCCACTGGTCGATCACGGCGTCCTCGGGGACCAGCAGCTTGATCGTGGAGCGCGAGGCGTGCACCCGGACCTCCACATCGCCGGTGATCCGCGGCGACCGCAGGTCCAGCAGCGCGTAGCCGCTGCGGCCGCGTACCTCGAAGCGGTTCGCGTCGGTCCAGTCGCCCAGCTTCTTCACGGTGTCGGCGTACGCCTCGACGCGGACGGGCTCGGTGGTGACGGTCGTGTTCATGGCCAACTCCCTTGACACTCTGGTATCTTGACTATCAAGACACCTATAGCTTGAAGGACAAGATACTCGAATGTCAAGTGATTCTCGGGAGAATCTTGAGCAGCGCCTGGGCGAGCAGGTCAGAGCCTTCCAGCGGGCGGTCGACCAAGGCGACGACGAGATCGCCCGGCTCCTCGGGCTGAACCGGACCGACCTGCGCTGCCTGGACCTGCTGCTGCAGACAGGTCCGACCGCGCCGGGGCGGCTGGCCACCGAACTCGGGCTCACCACCGGCAGCGTCACGGCGATGCTCGACCGGATGGAGAAGAGCGGCTACATCTCGCGTACGCCCGACCCGGGCGACCGGCGGAAGGTGGTCGTCCAGGCCCGGCCGGAGATCGCCGACCAGGCCTGGCAGGCTATGCTGCCGCTGATCGAGGACTCGACCCGCAGCATCGCCGGCTACTCCGAGGACGACCTCAAGCTGTTGCTGGACTTCTTCGAACGGGCCATCGGCATCCAGGAGCGGCAGATCGACCGGCTCCGGGCGATGACGCCCGCCAAAAAGCGCTGACATGCCTTGACATGCCTTGACATGCGTTGACATGCGTTGGGCGGGAGTATCGCGACCGGACTGCGGGGGAACCGGTTGATCGCGTACTCCCGCCCAACTTTCCCGCCGTCCCGCGGTCCGCGACGCCTGGCCGGAGGCGCCGCATCGGCGGAGGCAGCCGATTACCGCGACGGGCGGGTGTTCGCGGGACGCGCGCGCTGGCGGGCACGGCGCGTCGCCGCTATACCGGACGTGTCACCCCGCCATAGCCGGGGGACGGGTCCGGCGGGAATGGACGTCCGTTGTTCGGCTAGTCGAAGAGGGCCCGGTTGACCCCGGCCCGCCCGACCTCGTCGACGCGCGGGGCGTCGAGTCCGAGCAGGCTGCCGGAGTTCCGGCCGCCCGACTGCGCCCGCACGCTCGGCAGCGCGCGGAGGCTGTTGAGGTCGTGCCGAGCGGTCCAGGCGTGTTGCCAGGTCCGCGTCGACGCGGCCGCGGCGCGCTCGGCGAGGCGCCTCGGCGGGCACGGCCACTGGAGGCCGCACCAGGCACAGGTGTCGTCGTCCGTGCCGATCCCGTCCCGCGGCGCGTGGCGGGCGAGCATGACCTGCGCGTCCTGCCAGAGCAGCGGATCGAGGATCTCGGACCCACCGGTGGTGGCCCGGTTTGAAGGTTCGGCGACGCTGATCACGACTTCCCCCCCAAGGAGGAGCGGTGTGCTCCTGACATGGAAGTCAACGCCTCGGTCAAGCGTCACACTCGGACAAACTGTGCGACCCGCGCGCAGGACGCACGCGGGTCGCTCCAAACGGTGACGCGCCGGGGGAGCCGCTCGGGCGAGCCGCCAGCAGTGGTTTTGCTCAGGCGAGGTGGTTGAGCAGGTCCTGCCGGGTCAGTACGCCGGCCGGCTTGCCGTCGACGAGGACCATCGCCGCGTCCGCCTTGGCCAGCAGCGCGACCGCCTCGGAGACCTGCTGGCCACCGCCGACCATGGGCAGCGGCGGAGCCATGTGCTTGTCGAGCATGTCGTGCAGGTGCGCCTGCCCGGCGAACAACGCGTCCAGCAGGTCGCGTTCCGCGATCGAGCCCGCGACCTCACCGGTCACCACCGGCGGCTCCGCCTTGAGCACCGGCAACTGCGACACCCCGTACTCGCGCATGATGTCGATCGCGTCGCGTACCGTCTCGGTCGGGTGGACGTGGACCAGCGACGGGATCGCGCCGGCCTTGGCCGCGAGCACGTCGGCGACGGTCGGGCCCTCCGCCGCGAGGAAGCCGTAGCGGGCCATCCAGTCGTCGTTGAAGAGCTTGGAGAGGTAGCCGCGGCCACCGTCCGGGAGCAGGACCACGATCACCGCGTCAGCTGGCGCCGAGCGCGCCACCTTGATCGCCGCGACCGCCGCCATGCCGCACGAACCGCCGACGAGCAGGCCCTCCTCGCGGGCGAGCCGCCGGGTCATCTCGAACGACTCGCGGTCGGTGACCTCGATGATCTCGTCGCAGATGCCCTTGTCGTAGGTGGTCGGCCAGAAGTCTTCGCCGACGCCCTCGACGAGGTAAGGACGGCCGGTGCCGCCGGAGTAGACCGAACCCTCGGGGTCGGCTCCGATGATCTTCACCTGACCGCCGGAGGCCTCCTTGAGGTAGCGGCCCACCCCGGAGATGGTGCCGCCGGTGCCGACGCCCGCCACGAAGTGCGTGATGCGGCCCTCGGTCTGGGCCCAGATCTCCGGTCCGGTCGTCTCGTAGTGCGACAGCGGATTGTTGGGGTTGGAGTACTGGTCGGGTTTCCAGGCGCCGGGGATCTCGCGGACGAGCCGGTCGGAGACCGAGTAGTAGGAGCGCGGGTCCTCCGGGGCGACCGCGGTCGGGCAGACCACGACCTCGGCCCCGTACGCCCGGAGCACGTTCTGCTTGTCCTCGCTGACCTTGTCGGGGCAGACGAACACGCAGCGGTAGCCGCGGCGCTGCGCCACGAGGGCCAGCCCGACACCGGTGTTGCCACTGGTCGGCTCGACGATGGTGCCGCCCGGCTTGAGCAGGCCCTCCTGCTCGGCCGCATCGATCATCCGGGTGGCGATGCGGTCCTTCACCGAGCCGCCGGGGTTGAGGTACTCAACCTTCGCGAGCACGAGTGGGCCGCCGTCTGGAATACCCTCGGTCACGCTGTGCAGCCGGACCAGCGGGGTGTCGCCGATCAGGTCAACAACGTTGTCGACATATCGCATGGCCAGAGCCTATTACGCGGTGATGATCTTATTTCGCGATGATCAGTCGACGACCTGGCCGTCGATGAAGTCGCCGGGCCGGGCGCTCGTCGGACGCTCTCGCCGGCGGCCCTTCGGGAACAGCCGCTCCCATTGCAGGAACCGGTCGGTCTCCGAGAGGAACGCTCCGGCGATCCAGGCGATGACGATGCCGTCGTCGATCAGTCCCAGCGGGCCCATGATGATCTCGGGCACGAGATCGATGGGAGAGACCACGTACAAGGTCGCCAATGCCATCAACAGGAACCGGCCGGAGCCGTCATACTGACCGCGCAACGAGGCCCAGGCCAGCCGGGGCACGCTGAACACCCGGTCGACCAGTCCAGGTCCACCGCGATGCGACGCGGTCACCGCTTTCCACAAGGCTGTGAAGGCTGCGGTACGCCTGATGGTCCGTCCCATTTGATCTCGCTAACCTTGAGTCACAAGCCGAAGGGTACGAGCCTCACGTTACTCGGAGTCCGCCATGAGCACCGCAGGAAAGAAGGCCGTCAAGACCATCGGACGGGCCGTCGCGTACAGCGGCGGTTTCGCCGTCACAGCGGGTCTGGTGGCGGCGGGTGTCATGTACGCGCAGGCGGAACAAGCCAAGCGGATCATCCCCTTGGCGGAGGCGCCCCCGCCCCGGCCGGACGGCCGCTACGGTCAGCGCCACGACGGGCCCGAATTGACCATGGTCGTGCTCGGCGACTCCTCGGCTGCCGGGTTTGGCGTATTCCGTCCCCGAGAGACCCCGACTGCCCTGATCGCGACCGGGCTGGCCCGTCGGCTGAGCCGGCCGGTCGTCGCGCATACCTTCGCCGTCGTGGGGGCGACGTCGGCTCAGTTGCGACCGCAGGTGGAGGCGGCCCTCGAAGTGCGGGCCGACTTGGCGGTCATCCTCATCGGCGCCAACGACGTGACGCACGCGGGCAGCCGGGCCACCGCCGTTCGCTACCTGGCCAACGCCGTACGCGAACTTCGGGCGGCGGGCTGCCAGGTCGTCGTCGGGACGTGCCCCGATCTCGGCGCGGTTCAGCCGATCCGGCCGCCGCTGCGCTGGCTGGCCCGGCATTGGAGCCGCCAGATGGCGATGGCGCAGACGGTCGCGGTCGTCGAGGCGGGCGGCTGGACGGTGTCGCTGGGCGACCTGCTCGGACCGCGGTTCGCCCGCGAGCCGCAGCGCATGTTCGGCAGCGACCGCTTCCACCCGTCGGCCGAGGGGTACGCCATCGCGAGCGCCGCTCTGCTGCCCACCGCCATCGCCGCCATGCATCGCGGGGACGCCCGCCCGACTGCACAGACCGCCGGTAAGGGGGTACGGTCGCTGCCGGAGGCGGCTGCCGAGGCGGTGCGCCTGCCCGGTACGGAGGTCAGCGGGGTCTCCGTCGGCGGGCGGGACCGCGGCCCAGCCGGTCGATGGGCACAGCTTCGCCACCGAGTCTGGGAGGTGCTGCGGCTGCCCGGCGAGGACGCGGCGGCCCGCGCCGACGGCCATCGCGGCACCTCCGCCGAGCATCTGGCGGCCGGCCGGACTGATAGGGCCGACCCACCGCCCTCCCGGCTGACGCCGGATCCAGCGGTGGTCGGCGGCGACGGAGTGGAGGGACAGCCGACATGAGCCTGCTCAAGCGGGTCGGGAAGGCGACGGTGGTGGCCCTGGTCGCCGGCACCGTCGGCGGCGCCGCGCTGCTGACCGCCGAGGCGATCGTGGCGCGCCGGCGCTCGTACGCCCAGCCCGCGCTGGGGCTCAACGTCCGGGCCAGCATCGGGGCCGACGCCGCCCCGCCCCTGCGCCTGGTGATGCTGGGCGACTCGGCCGCCCTCGGCGTGGGCGTCGACCGGGTCGCCGACACCGTCGGCGGTCAGCTCGCCGATCTGCTGTCCAATCCGGTCGGCGGCGAACCGGGCCGCCGGGTCGACCTGTCCAGCGTCGGGGTCTCGGGATCCCGTTCGTCGGATCTCGCCACCCAGGTCGCGCGGGCGTTGCTGGGCCTGCGCCCGGACGTGGCGGTCATCCTCGTCGGCGCGAACGACGTCATCGGACTGCGCTCGCCGGGCGAGGCGGCGACGCACCTCGGCGCGGCCGTACGCCGGCTTCGCGAGGCGGGCGTCGAAGTGGTCGTCGGGACGTGCCCCGACATGGGAGCCGCTCGCGCGATCGCCCCGCCGCTGCGGCAGGTGGTCGGCTGGCTGGGTCGCCGGGTCGCCCGCGCCCAGGTACGCGCGGTGCACGCCGCCGGCGGTGCGGTCGTCGACCTCGGAGCCGAGACCGGCCCCGTCTTCCGAGCCGATCCGGCCACGCTCTGTGAAGACCGCTACCACCCGTCCGCCGACGGCTACCGGGTCTGGGCGTACGCCCTGCTCCCGGCGGTCGCGCACGCGGCCGGGGTCAGCCCGACACTCCCCTGACCTTGGCAGGTTAGTTACTCGCCAGTAGGGTTGGAACCATGACTGAAGCCGTCATCGTCGCCACCGCCCGCTCCCCCATCGGCCGGGCCGTCAAGGGCTCGCTGCGCGACCTGCGTGCGGACGACCTCACCACGACCATCATCCAGGCGGCGCTGGCCAAGGTGCCCCAACTGGACCCACGTTCCATCGACGACCTCTACCTCGGCTGTGGCATGCCCGGCGGCGAGCAGGGCCACCAGATGGCGAAGGTGGTCTCCACCCTGCTCGGCATGGACTTCCTGCCCGGTGCGACGGTCACGCGCTACTGCGCCTCGTCGCTCCAGACCACCCGGATGGCCTTCCACGCCATCAAGGCCGGCGAGGGTGACATCTTCGTCTCCGCCGGCGTGGAGATGGTCTCCCGCTTCGCCCGGGGCAGCTCCGACGGCCTGCCGCCCGAGGCACAGGCGCTCGTCGGCGGCTCGTGGCGCAATCCGAAGTTCGACGCGGCCGTGCAGCGCACCGCCCAACGGGCGCAGGGCGGCACCGAGCCGTGGCACGACCCGCGCGAGGACGGCGAACTGCCCGACATCTACATGGCCATGGGGCAGACCGCGGAGAACCTCGCCGACCTGCACGGCATCACCCGCGCCGACATGGACGAATTCGGCGTACGCAGCCAGAACCTGGCCGAGAAGGCGATCGCGGACGGCTTCTGGGCGCGCGAGATCACGCCGGTGACGACGCCGGACGGCACCGTCGTGAGCGGCGACGACGGCCCCCGGCCGGGCGTGACGCTGGAGGCGGTCAGCGGACTCAAGCCGGTCTTCCGGCCCGACGGCCGGGTCACGGCCGGCAACTGCTGCCCGCTGAACGACGGCGCGGCCGCTGTCGTGATCATGTCCGACGCCAAGGCTCGCGAACTGGGCATCACGCCGCTGGCCCGGATCGTCAGCACCGGCGTGACGGCGATGAGCCCCGAGATCATGGGCATCGGGCCGGTCGGCGCGACCCGGCAGGCGCTCGCCCGGGCCGGGATGACCATCGACGACATCGACCTGGCCGAGATCAACGAAGCCTTCGCGGCTCAGGTCATCCCGTCCTATCGGGAACTCGGGCTGCCCCTCGACAAGGTCAACGTCAACGGCGGTGCGATCGCGGTCGGCCACCCGTTCGGCATGACCGGCGCCCGCATCACCAACACGCTGATCAACTCGCTTCAGTGGCACGACAAGCAGTTCGGCCTGGAGACGATGTGCGTCGGCGGCGGTCAGGGCATGGCCATGATCCTCGAACGCCTCAGCTGACCGGTCCGCGTCACCGGGCACGGCGTCGCCGGGCACGGCGTCACCGGCAGATCAGGGATGTGCCTGCGATCTTGGCCCAAGATTCCAGGCATATCCCTGATCCGCCGCCCAAAAAACCGCCCAAGGCCGCCGGGAAGGCCGTCACAGGGCGAGGCGCGTGGAGCGGATGTCCGCGGCGAGCGCGTCGGCGACAGCACCGGTGGGAGCGATGGCGAGCAGGTCGGCGACGATGACGCGGACCTGGTCGGCGAGGACGGTGTCGGCGAGCCGGGGCACGGGTCGGCGCGGCTGACCCTCGGCGGCGGCTGCCGCGTCCGCCAGTCGCTGCACCAAGGCGTACACGGCGTCGCCGCGGCCGGACCAGCGGGCCGGGGTCCAATGCGTCACCTGCCGGACGAGCAGGTCGGCCTGGCCGGCCAAAGTTTCCGTCTCCATGTGCCCAGGGCGGGATTCGAACCCGCACGCCTTGCGGCAGCCGGGTTTAAGCCAGCCGTGTCTGCCGTTCCACCACCTGGGCGCAGCGCAATCACCGTAACGCAGAACTACCGGATCCCCGTAGTCACGGTAGGGTCGCACCGTGACGCGCACCGCTCCGCTCCGCACGCCACTCCGGGATTCGGTGGAGGCTCCGGCTCCTGACATCACCGAGGGATTGCGCGACCGCCTGATCAAGGTGGTCCGCCGGTCGTGGCTGCGCGACGTCGTGGTGATGGCGGTGTTCGCCGGGTTCGCCCTCTGGCTGGTCCACGATCTGCTCGCCGACCCCCACGGCCGCGCGCTCGGGCAGAACCCGACCGATCAGGCGCTCTACGAGTGGTTCCTGGCGTACGACACACACATCTGGACCGGCGACTTCAGTCTCGTCACCGACCGGCTCAACTCGCCGGACGGCGTGAACCTGCTCGCCAACACGACGGTGATCGCGCTCGGGACGGTGCTAGCCCCGATCACGCTGCTGTTCGGCGCGCCCGTCACGTTCGCCCTCCTCGTCCCGATCAACCTGGCCGGCACGGCGATCGCCTGGTACCTGCTCTTCTCGCGTACGTTGCGGGCCGGTCGGTTCGCCTCGGCGGTCGGCGCGGCGCTCTGCGGGTTCGCGCCGGGCATGATCTCGCAGTCCAACGCCCATCTCCACATCACGGCCCAGTGGCTGGTCCCGGCCATGGTCTGGGCGGTCGTGCGGATGTGGCGCGCGGCGCAGGCGGGCGAGCGCAACCGCGCCGTCGTCAGCGGCCTCGTCCTCGCGGTCCTGGTCACCCTCCAGGTCCTCATCGGCGAGGAGACGCTCTTCCTCACGGCGCTCACGCTTCTGGTCATCACCATCGTGTACGCGGTGATGCAGCGACCGGCTCGCGCCGACATCGGACGGTTCCTGGCCGGCTTGGGCGTCGCGACCGGCGTCGCCGCGGCGTTGCTGGCCGGCCCGCTGCTGACCCAGTTCGCCGGGCGGCAGAGCGTGCCGGACGGCCCGTTCAGCCCCGACTACTTCTACGCCGACCTGGCCAGCTTCGGGGCCTTCTCGCCGCTGTCGATCGCGGGCTCGCCGGACAGCCTGCGGTTGTCCACGGGCTATACCGAGCTGAACACGTTCCTCGGCTGGCCGCTGCTGATCGTGACCGTCGTGGCGATCATCTGGCTGCGCCGTCAGGCCATCGCGGTCGCCTGCGCGGTCGCGACGCTGATCATGTGCGCGCTGTCGCTCGGCCCGCAGATCGTGATCGACCGCGAGAAGACCGGCATCCCCGGGCTCTACCGGATCATCCACGGTCTGCCGATCGTGGACGGCGCGCTGCCGATGCGGTTCGCGCTCGCGGCCGTCCCGCTCATCGCGATCCTGCTGGTCCTCCTCATCGAGGAGGTACGCACCCGGCCCACCCCGATGCTGCGGTACGGCGTACCGGCGCTGGTCCTGGCTTCGCTGGCGCCGTTGCTGCCCATGACGCTGCCGACGACGGAGCGCCCTGCCGTTCCCCGTTTCTACAGCGAAGGCCACTGGCGGGAGTGCGCGCCGGAAGGCGGGGTGATCGTGCCGGTGCCGATCGCCACCCCACCGGCGCCGGAGCCCATGCGGTACGCCGTAGCCACCAACGTGGCCTTCGGGATGCCCGAGGGCTTCTTCATCGGGCCGTACGGGCGGTCCCGCCGGGCTTCGATCGGCACCTTCAAGCGGCCGACGTCGCTGCTCATCGCGGACGTCGCCAAGACCGGGCGGGCGCGCGACGTCAACGACACCGATCGGGCGCTGGCTCGCCGCGACCTGGCGTACTGGAAGGCCGACTGCGTCGTGCTGACCGCCACCCCGCACGAAGAAGCCCTGCTGATGACGATGAACCGGCTGCTCGGCCCGGGTGAGCAGATCGCCGACGCCACCGTCTGGCGCATCAAGCGCTGACCGCGACCTCCAACACGAAGGCGCTGGATCAGGGATTCCTGATCCAGCGCCTTCAACGGCAGGCGAGGTTAGACGCCGACCTTTTCGCGTACGGGAGGAACCGGCACGGTCGCGACTCGCGGCGGGGTCGTCGCGGCGGCCTCGTCGAACGGCTGGTGCGGCGTGTGCAGGCTGCCCAGCGGCACGACCTCCCGGCGGAGGAAGAGCGCCAGGGTCCAGTCGGCGATCACGCGGACCTTCCGGTTGACCGAGGGGATCCGGCTCATGTGGTAGGTCCGGTGCATCATCCAGGCCGGCCAGCCCTTGAGCTTCACGCCGTAGACGTGCGCCACGCCCTTGTGCAGGCCGAGGCTGGCCACGCTGCCGACGTGCTTGTGCCGGTACGGCTTGAGGCCGCTGCCCCGGACCGACGCCCGGATGTTGTCCGCCATGCGCTTGGCCTGGCGTACCGCGTGCTGGGCGCTCGGGGAGCAGAACGGAAGCTGCCCGTTCTGGTCCGGCGTACCGGTGATGTCGGGGACCGCCGCGCAGTCGCCCGCGCTCCACGCGCCGTCGATGATCCGGTCGCCGTCGACGACCTGGAGGGTCGGCAGGCAGGTGACCGCGCCGCGCTGGTTGCGGGGCAGGTCGGTCGCCTCCAGCATCGGGCTGGGCTTGACGCCGGCCGTCCAGACCAGGGTGTCGGTGACGAACTCGTCGCCGTCGGACAGCTTCACGAGGCCGTCGACGCACGACTCCAGGCGGGTGTCCAGGCGGACGTCGATGCCACGCTTGGTCAACTGCTCCGCCGTGTACGCGCCCATCTCCGGGCCGACCTCGGGCAGGATGCGCCGGGCCGCCTCGACCAGCACCCACCGGGCGTCGTCCGGGGACAACTCGGGGTAGTACCGGTTGATGGCGTCGCGAACCATGTCCTCCATCTCGGCCAGCGCCTCGATGCCGGCGAAGCCGCCGCCGACGAAGACGAAGGTCAGCGCCCGGCTGCGGACGGCGGGGTCGGTCGTGCTGGCGCCGACGTCGAGCCGGTCGAGCACGTGGTTGCGCAGCCAGATGGCCTCGCCGATGGTCTTGAAGCCGACGCCGGTCTCGCGCAGGCCGGGGATCGGCAAGGTACGCGAGACGCTGCCGGGGGCCACGATGACGTGGTCGTACTCCAGCTCCAGCGCCGGGCCGACGTAGGGCTGCACGGTCGCCGTCTTGGCGCCGTGCGAGATCTTGGTGACCTCACCGGCAACGATCTTGCACTTCTTCAGCTCCCGCCGGATGGGCACGACGGAGTGCCGGGGGGAGATGTTGCCGGCCGCCGCCTCGGGGAGGAACGGCTGGTAGGTCATGTGTGGCTGGGGATCGACGATGATCACCTCAGCCTCGCGGGAACTGAGCTTGCGAGACAGGCGGAGGGCCGCGTAGAGCCCGACATGTCCGGCACCGACCACAAGGATGCGCTGAGGCTTCACGAGAACTATTTTCCCGCGTCTTTGTGTCAGTGCCGATTCAGCAAGGCAACTTGTGACCACGCACACGCAGGTCAGCCGCGTGCGCGTACCAGTCTGACCCCCACCGTGACCAGGGCGACCGCGGCTGCGAGGCCGAGCAGCGAGGCGATCGCCGCCCCGTTGAACCCGGCGAGCGCCGAGATGCCGACGAGCAGAGCGAGAGAGATCACAGCCGATGCCGCGACGACCGCGAGCGCCCGGACGAACCACCGGACGAGGACCTCGGGCGTGACCACCGCGTCGTACGGGATGAGCGCGGCGAGCGTGGCCGACGAGTGCGCCAGGTAGAGCAGGCTGCCGAAGGCGACCAGTTCGAGCGGCGAGATCTGGTCCAGCCGCCCGAGCCAGGCCGCGCCCCAGCCGACCGCGGCCAGGAGCAGCACCACCGTGACGATCCGGCTGCCCGGTGCCAGCGCGACCACCAGGGCCAAGACGGCGGCGGCCAAGATCGGCCGCGGCCCGAACAGGAACGACGGGATGGCCATGACCAGGCACGCCGTGGTGAGGACGAAGACCGCGCCCCGGACCAGGAGCGTGGCCGGGGTGATTCGGGACACCGCGGTCAGGACGCGCTCGAAGTACCCGTTCATCGGCGCGCTCCCTGAGCTCGGCCGGCCATCCGGGCCACGTCCCGGAGCACGAGGTCGAGGCTGCCCGTGCCGGCCCACGCCACCACCGGTACGCCGTGCTCCCGCAGCTGGCCGATCGTGTTGGCCCGTTCGAGCTGCCAGATGCCGTACGCCGACTGGGTCCATGGTCCGGTCGTCGCCGGATGCAGGCCGGGGGGCAGCGTGTCGACCGTGACGACCGAGCGGCCGGCCCGGGCCAACCCGGCGACCATGTCGGCCGACCGGGCGTCGAGCAGCGGCGTCATCACCACGACCAGGGCGTTCGGCGAGATCGCCGTCGACATCCGGCTCTCCCCCGGCACGCGTACGACCTGGCGGGGTGAGACGTCGAGGAGCCACTCCAGCACCATCATGTACTGCCGACGACCGGACGCCGGACGCAACCGGCGCGCGCCGGCGCCGTACTCGATCATCGAGACGCGGTCGCCCAACGTCAGGTAGTGCTCGGCGATCGCGGCGCTCGCGCGGACGGTGATATCCATCACGCTAGATTTTCTGACTGCACTACCGGCGGCTCGCCCAAGAGGCTCCCCGGCGCCGGCTCCACCGGAGACGCCGGCCTCGGCGAGCAGATCGAGCACGAGGACGACCTCGGCGTCGCGGTCGGACAACGTGCGCGCGACGTGCAACTGCCTCGTCCGCAGCGTGGTCCGCCAGTCGATGCGCCGCAGCCGGTCGCCCGGCCCGAAGACGCGTACGCCGGCCAGTTCGCCGCCCTCACCCGGCCGTCGCGACCGATGCTGCCCGACCAGGCCCGCGGCCCGTGGCATCGCGTCGTCGGCGGCGAACGCCTCGGTCACCGGGAACACCTTGAAGCCGAGCGAACCCGTCACGACCGCGCGGCAGGCGAGCAGACCTCCGCAGGCCACCGCGACCGCCGCCGCCGGGCCGATGCTGTGCCGCCCCCAGCGTCTCGCCGGCCCGGCCAGCACCACCGCCGCCGCCTCGTTGCTGTTCAGCGCCGCCACCACGGGCCGGTCCGGCTTGGCGCCCGAACCTTCCGCGGTCAGCTCCAGCCACGCCGAGTGCTGGGTCCGGGCGATCGCGATGTCGTACGCCACCACGTCGCGGTTCGCCATCGTGAGGGTGGTCGTCAGCGAGCTGCCCTCGGTCGCGTACTCCTCGCTGGTCGCCAGGCGCAGACCGGGCACGGAGGTCGGCCGCCGGGACAGCCCCCAGGCGACGCTCAGGGCGAACGGGACCGCCAGGACGACCAGGTCGACCCGGCCGAACAGGGCGGCCGCGACCAGCAGCAACCCGATGAGCAGCAGGGCACGGCCCAGCGCCCGGGTCGGGTGCCAGTCCTGGGCCACTTCCTCCGGGGGAGCCGCCGGCGGGGGCGTACGCGGAACGGCCGGTCGTAGCGCCAAGGTCAGCCTCGCGCCGGGTAACGGTAGGGGTCGGCCGGCTCGTCGGACTCGGCGTACTCCCACTCCTCGCCCTGCGGCCGGGCGGGGCTCGGCCGGGGGCCGGGCGCACCGGCCTGCCCGTACGCGGGCAGCGCTCCGCTCGCCGGGGCCGGCGTCGACGCGAGCACGTCGGTGACCACCGAACCGGGGTCGACCCGCTTCAGCCACATCTCCGGCCGCAGCGTGATCCGGTGAGCCAGCGCCGGGACGGCGACCTCCTTGACGTCCTCCGGGATGACGTAGTCGCGGCCGGCCATCGCCGCCCGCGCCCGCGCCAGCAGCATCAACGCGAGCGAGCCTCGGGGCGATGCGCCGACCAACACCGACGGGTGCGAGCGGGTCGCCGCGGTCAGCGCGACGATGTATTGCCCGATGGAGTCCTCGACCTCGACGGTCTCCAACGCGGCCTGCATCTGCAACAGGGTCGCCGCGTCGACCACCGGCTCGACGACGGCCTCCTCACGCTGGCGCGCCATCCGGCGGCGCAGCACGCTCCACTCCTCGGCGGCGTCCGGGTAGCCGAAGCTGACCCGCAGCAGGAACCGGTCGAGCTGGGCCTCGGGCAGCGGGTAGGTACCCTCGTACTCGATCGGGTTGGCCGTGGCGAGCACGTGGAACGGCGCCTCCAGCCGATAGGTCACGCCCTCGACCGAGACCTGCTTCTCCTGCATCGCCTCGAGGAGCGCCGCCTGCGTCTTCGGCGGCGTCCGGTTGATCTCGTCGGCGAGCAGCAGATTCGTGAAGATCGGTCCGGCCCGGAAGGTGAAGTCGTGACTGCGCTGGTCGTAGAGGAACGACCCGGTCACGTCGGCGGGCAGCAGGTCCGGAGTGAACTGCAGCCGCCGGAAGTCGAGCCCTAGCGCCTGCGCGAACATCCGCGCGGTCAGCGTCTTACCCAGTCCGGGCAGGTCCTCCAGCAGCACGTGACCACCGGCGAGGATGCCCGCGAAGACCAGCTCCAGGGCGGCGCGCTTGCCGACCACGACGGTGCCGACCTGGTCGAGCACCTGCGCCGCGACCCGGCCGACCTCGACCGGGGTGAGGTTCTTCGTCATATCCGCTCCATCCAGGCGATCAGATTGGCCAGCTCCCGAGGGGCCGGCGGACGGCGTACCGGGGCGGACAGGAATGTCCACAGTGGCTCGCCGACGATGTTCCGGGCGCGAGCCGGGTCGGACTCGCGCGTGATGCCGTGCCGCTGGCGCAGTCGTTCGTCGACGATCTCGCCGAGCGCCGGGATCACCTTACGGTTGAACGCACTCGCGTCGGCGTGACACCAGTCCAGCCGTGCCTCCCACCGCTTCACGGCGTGGCGCAGCCCGTCGGGGGTGCTGTCCGGCAGGTGGCGGCGGCCGGCGGCGCGGGACGGCAACGGCGGGCGTACCTGGCGGACGGCGATGTAGACGAGAACGAGAGCACAGCTCACGAGGAAGATGAACCACGCCGGCGCGTCGAGCTTGGCCGTACGCAGGGCGGCCACGCCGACAAACGTCAACGCGAGCGCGGCTCCGAAGGCCTTCGCGTACGCGGCCACGGGCCGGCCGGATCGCTGTGGGCGCTCCTCGTCCTCGTACGCCCCGCCGAGAAGTTCGTCGATACTGGACTGGCTCATGCGATCACCGTCCTGCGGCCGGCGACCGCATGAGCGAGGCTGCGCTTGATGATGCTCGACCTCTGGTCGTTCATGCCGGTCGCTCCGCTCCCAGCTCGTCCCGCAGCAGCCGCAACGCGGCCCGCGCGTCGTCACGGGTGGCCGTCGTGACCGGGTGCGGCGAGTAGCGCGCCTCGCGGTAGACGGCGGCGAAATCGTTGAGCACCGTCGGGTTGATCGCCCGGGAGTCGAGCAACCGCACCACGAGGTCCGTCGAGGTGTCGCCCGGCTTGCGCGGTACGCCCGCCGCCTCGGCCGCCCGTTCCAGGCGGACCCAACAGGCGATGACCGCCCGCCGGGGATCCCCGTCGTCGTCCAGCTCGACGAGTCCCTGGTCGACTGCGGCCAGCAACTCCTCGGTCGTCTGTCGCCGCGTCGGGCGTACCCCTGGGGCGTCGAAGCGAACGCGGCGCTGAGCCACCCCGCGGATCATGAGCACCACGAGCAGGACGACTATCGCGACCACCAGGAGCAGGCAGATGGCCTGGACCGCGAGGATCAACGCCGGGGAGACCTCGATCCGCTGTGCGGCGGCGCCCGGAGTCCGCGGCGGTTGTTGGGAGGCGAGATGCGGGTCCCAGGTCGGCGGCGGCTCGTTGACGGAGTCGCCCTGCAACGGCGCCGGGCGCAACGGCAGGGAGCCGGTGGCCGCGGCGAACCCCGCGATCACCAGCAGGGCCACCGCCGCCGTCAGCGGCCAGAAGCGGCGCAGCACCTTCACCCCCGCGACTCCTCTCCGGCGAGCGACCGAGCCTGCCGGAACACGTCGTCCAGCATGGCGGGTGTGAGACGTCCGGTAAAGGTGTTCTGTTGCGACACGTGGTAGCAACCGAGGACGACCGGTTGTCCGGGCGTGCGATGGACCGCGCCATGGCCGAACCGTGGGCGAGGCGATGGCGGCCGTACGCCATAGACCGGTTCCTGCGCCTGCCACCACGCCGCCCAGCCGAACGCGCCGAGCGTGACCACGACCCGGAGATCGGGCAGATCGCGAATCTCGCGGTGGAGCCAGTGCGCGCAGTTGTCGCGTTCGGAGGTCTCCGGCTTGTTCGCGGGCGGGGCGCACTTCACCGGCGCGGTGATCCGAGTCTTGACGAGCCGCAGATCGTCGTCGGCGCTCAGGCTGACCGGCTTGGTCGCCAGCCCGGCGCGGTAGAGCGCCGCGTAGAGGACCTCACCGCTCCGGTCGCCGGTGAACATGCGGCCCGTACGGTTCGCCCCGTGTGCGGCCGGCGCGAGCCCCAAGATCAGGATGCGGGCGTCGCTCGGGCCGAAGCCGGGCACGGGACGACCCCAATAGGTCTGGTCCCGGAACGCCGCGCGTTTCTCCCGCGCGACCTTCTCGCGCCACTCGACCAGCCGGGGACAGGCTCGGCAGTGGGTGACCTGCTCGTCCAATACGGCTAAGTCGGCGACGGTCACCGGCACAGCCTAGCCGTCAGGGCGCTGGGGTCGTGCCCCCAACGCACGTAAAGCGGCCCCCGCCCCGCACGTAAAGCCGGGCGTACCTGGAACGCCCGGGTTCCAGGTACGTAAAGCGGCCCCCGGGGAAGGAGAATCGGGGGCCGCAAGTCCTTTGCTGGAGTCCTACAGGGTGCTGCGGAAGAAGTCCAGCGTTCGCGCCCACGACAGGGTCGCGGCCTCCCGATGGTAGTGCTCAGGCCGGTCGTCGTTGAAGAAGGCGTGGTCGGTGCCGGGGTAGTCGTACACCGTCGCGGTGCCGCCCGCCTCCTCGATGCCCTTGACCGCGGCCTGAATGTGCGGCGCGGTCGACGTGCCGTCCTCCGCCGCGCAATGGATCAGCACCGGCTTACCGGCGTACGCCGACCATTGGGGGGCGAGCTTCTCCGTGTAACCACCCGGGTAGAACGCCGTCACCGCGGCGATCTGCTCCGGGGCGACCGTCGCCGACCACAGCGCCAGGCTGCCCCCGGCGCAGAAGCCCACCACGCCGACCCCGCCCGTGACCTGCGGCAGCTCCCGCAGGTACGCCGCCGCCCCGGCGATGTCGGCCGCCGCCTGTGGCAACGCCAACTGCATCAGGAGCCGGCGAGCCTCATCCGGCTCGGTCGTGTTCTCACCGTGGTAGAAGTCCGGGGCGAGCGCGACGAAACCGGCCTCGGCGAACCGATCGGCCAACCCGGTGATGTGCGAGACCAGTCCCCACCACTCCTGGATGACCAGAACCGCCGGACCGTCACCGGCGTCCGGCAGCGCGAGGTAGCCCTCGCTGCCCGAACCGAAGCTCACCTTTTCGCCCACGGATGGGTCCTCCTGTCGGTCAGACGTCGTTGGCTGTTCGCCCAGGGTCAGGACGTGTTGGGCGTAGCCAACCACGCCCTACCCACCCAGGGGAAGGCGTCAGATGTAAAAGTCACGGTCCTCACGTGCCGAATTCCGCGGCTCGACGGCGCTGACGGCGTGTCACGTGCGGCGACTCGCTGTGAGCGTAGACGGCGTCACACTGAGGCTGCTTCCACCAACGGTTCCGCCGCCGGCGCGGGCGTGTTGTCGAGGTTGCGCACGGCGGGAACGAGCGCCATCCCGAGCACGGCGACCAGGCTCAGCACTCCCGCGCCGACCAACGCGGCCGGGGTGCCGATGGCAGCGGCGACCGGTCCCGCCACGGCCTGCCCGATCGGCACGGCCACGATCGAGCCGAGCATGTCCCATGAGTAGACGCGGGCCAGCAGGTCGGCTGGGACGTGCCGTTGCATGCTCGTCTCCCAGGAGACCCCGAAGATCTCGATGCCGATCCCGGCCAGCAGGTTCAGCCCGATCAGCAGCGGGGCGTACGGGGTGAGGCCGAGGCCCAGCAGCACCGGGGCGACCGGAGCCATCGCGATCACGCCGACCAGCAGGAAGCGGCGTACCTTGAGGCGCAGGGCGATCAGCCCACCGAGGGCGAGCCCGGCGAGTTCGGCCGCGACGACCAGCCCCCACGCCGTACGCCCGAAGTGCTCGTCGGCGACGGACGGGCCGAGCACCGACAGCCCGGCGGACAGCATCATGTTGAGGACGCAGAATCCGGCCACCACCGCCCACAGCCAGGGCCGGGCGACGAACTCACGCCAGCCGACCCGCAACTCGTGCAGTGTGGAGGCCCGTTCTCCGGTCGAGGCGGCCCGGACCGACGGCACCCGGATGAAGGCGAAGAACACCCCGGCCAGAGCGAAGGACGCCGCGTCGATGGCGATGCTCCAGCCGGAGCCGAACGCCGCGACGAGCAGACCGCCGACGGCCGCGCCGCCGATGCCGACGACGTTGACCGACAGCCGGATGAGGGCGTTGGACTGCTGGCGGATCTCGTCCGGGACGACCTGACCGGCGATCGCCGACATCGCCGGGAAGGAGAAGGCCGCGACCAGTCCGTTCAGCGCGGCGAGGGCCATCAGCAGCCCGAACGTCGCCGTATGGGTGAACAACAGGATCGCGACCACGCCCTGGGTCAGCGCGGCCAGCGTGTTCGACCCGATCATGACCAGCCGCCGGGGCAGGCGGTCGGCGAGGACGCCGCCGAACAGGATGAAGACGACGTTCGTCAGGGATCGGGCTGCGACCACGAAACCGAGGTCGCGGACCGACCCGGTGAGGTCGAGGACGGCGAAGGCCAACGCCATCGGGGCGACCGAGTTGCCGAGCATGCTGCTAGTGCGGCCGAGCAACAGGTACCGGAAGGGGGCGTGGCGCAGCGGGGTGAGCGCGCTCATGATCGCTCACCCTACCGGCTACCGGAGGAGCGACAACGCGATCCCGTCGAGGATGTCGTGCTCAGAGGCGAGCACAGCGGACGAACCGGTCTTCTCCATGATCGTCCGGAGGATCAACGCCCCCGCGACGATGACGTCGACCCGGCCCGGATGCATCACGCCGATGCCCGCCCGCTGGTCGTGCGTCATCTCGGCCAGCCCGGCGGTGACCAGGGCGACCTCCTCCTTGCTCACCCGCGCCCGGTGGATCCGCTCCGACTGGTAGCTGGTCAGCCCCAGCGCGATCGCGGTCACCGTGGTCACCGATCCGGCCAGGCCGACCAGCGTGCGGGCCCGCGTACCGGGGACGACGGTCAAGGCGTGGTCGACGGCCTTGCCGATGTCGGCGGTCGCCGCTGCCAGCTCGTCCAGCTCCGGTGGGTCGCTTTGCAGGTGCCGCTCGGTCATCCGGACACAGCCGATGTCGACGCTGATCGCGCTGTTCACTCCGGCGTCGTCGCCCAGCACGAACTCGGTCGAGCCCCCGCCGATGTCCACCACCAGGAACGGCGGCTCGGCGTCCAGGCCCCGCACGGCGCCCGCGAAGGACAGCCGCGCCTCCTCCTCGCCGCTGACCACTTCCGGCTCGCTGCCCAGCGTCGCCAGCACCATGTCGTGAAAATCGGCGGCGTTCGCCGCATCCCGGGTCGCGCTGGTCGCGACCATGCGGACCGCGGTGACACCGGCCTCGTCGATTTCCGACTTGTACGCCGAGAGCGCAGCCCGGGTCCGTTCGATCGCCTCGGGAGCGAGCCGTCCGGTGGCGTCCACGCCTTGGCCGAGCCGGACGATCTCCATCCGGCGGCTGACGTCGGTCGACCGGTCACCGTCGAAGTCGGCGATGAGCAGCCGGATCGAGTTCGTGCCGCAGTCGATGGCGGCGACCCTCGTCATCGGGGCTCCAGGTGCAACAGCATGCGGGTGTTGCCGAGGGTGTTGGGCTTGACCCGTTCCAGTGCGAGGAACTCGGCCACACCTTCGTCGTACGACCGGAGCAGCTGCTCGTAGACGGCCGGTGGAACGGGTGCGCCGTCGATCTCGACGAAGCCGAACGAGCGGAAGAAGTCCGTCTCGAAGGTCAGCGCGAACAGCCGGCGTACGCCCAACTCCCGGGCCTGATCCAGGAGGGCGCTGACGATGGCGTGGCCGATCTTGCGCCCGCGCGCGGCCGGATCGACCGCGACGGTGCGTACCTCGGCGAGGTCCTCCCACATCACGTGGATCGCCCCGCACCCGACGACCTCGCCGTCCAGCTCGGCGACCCAGAACTCCTGGACGTCCTCGTAGAGCGTCACCGTCGCCTTGCTGAGCAGCCGCCGCTGCGGGGAGTAGACGTCGACGAGGCGGCGGATGCCGCGCACGTCACCGGTCCGGGCCCGCCGGACGATCGCCTCAGACACAGGGGCCGCCGCTCCACCACGGTTCGATCGTCTCGATCACCTCGTCGCCCATGGGGTTCACCCCGGGCCCGGCGGCCAGCGCGTGCCCGAGCTGCACGTGCAGGCACTTCACACGGCTGGGCATGCCGCCCGCGGAGACCCCCGCGATCTCGTCGACGTGCATGATCGCCTCACGCTTGGCGAGATAGTCCTCGTGTGCCCGCAGGTACGCCGACGCCAGCTCCGGATCGATGGCCAGCCGCGCCTGCTGATCCTTCATCAGGCCCTCGGACTCCAGCCGGCTGCACGCCGCGACCGCCCGGGGACAGGTCAGGTAGTACAGCGTGGGGAACGGCGTCCCGTCGTCCAACCGCGGGGTGGTCTCCACGACATCGGGATTGCCGCACGGGCAGCGATGCGCGACGGCGCGCGTCCCCCGGGGCGGGCGGCCGAGCTGACGGCCGACGACGTCGAGATCCTCAGCGGTGGCCGGCGTGCGTACCGGCAGCGGGACGAGGTCCCGGTCCATCTAGACCCCCATCAAGTTGCTGCTGTGCTATTTCTGTTCCGAGCCGGCGGCACTGCGACAAACGGCACCGCTCGGTCCTCGACGCTATTGGGTGTTCGAGCCGGCGGCGCCGACACTCCCCCACAGAGTCTCGTACCAAGGCCGGTCCGAGTTCTCAGCGGGCTCGGGCTGCACCCCGGCCTCGCGGGCGGCCCACTCCGGCGCCCAGATCGGGACCAGCGGCACCTCACCGGGGCGGACGTAGAACAGCCGCCGCCGTGCCTGGATCCGGACGTATTCCGGGTCGTCCCACTTCTGCCGGGTCTGCTCCAGCTCGGCGATGTGCGCCCGCTGCCGCGCCTGATCCGCCTGGAGCGCCGAGATCTCGTCCTGTTGGCCGAAATACACGCGCAACGGATACACGTACGCCAGAGCGAGCGCGACCAGCACGACGAGCAGGATCACGGCGCGCCCGGTCAACCGGCGCTGGCCCTTGGCGGTCGTCCGCGCGGCCGCTCCGGCCGAGACCGTCCGGCGCGCGGTGGCCGGCCGGGCCGCCGATCGGCCGCTTCGGGTGATCCGCGCGCCGGAGCGCCGTGCGGGTCCTTGCCCACTCGGCGTCCGGCGCTGCGTCATGCGTTCACCTTAGCCGGATCGATCTCTTCTCCGGCGGTCTCCTGCGCTCCCGGGAGCGTCAGCGAGTCAGCCCTTGTACCGAGGGAAGGCGGCCGCGCCCGCGTAGCGCGCGGCGTCGTCCAACTCCTCCTCGATGCGCAGGAGCTGGTTGTACTTGGCGACCCGGTCGGACCGGGCCGGAGCGCCGGTCTTGATCTGGCCGCACCCGGTCGCGACGGCGAGGTCGGCGATCGTGGTGTCCTCGGTCTCGCCGGACCGGTGGCTCATCATGCAGCGGTAACCGTTGCGGTGGGCCAGCTCGACCGCGTCGAGCGTCTCGGTCAGCGTGCCGATCTGGTTGACCTTCACCAGGACGGCGTTGGCCGCGCCCTCGGCGATGCCCCGGGCGATGCGCTGCGGGTTGGTGACGAACAGGTCGTCACCGACGATCTGCAGCTTCGAGCCGAGCTGCGCGGTGATCGACGACCAGCCCGCCCAGTCGTCCTCGGCCAGCGGGTCCTCGATCGACACGATCGGGTAGGACTCGGCCAGCTTCGCGTAGTAGGCGATCATCTCGTCGGTCGACTTCGGCGCGCCCTCAAAGATGTATCGCCCGTCGCTACCGCCGGAGGCGGTTCCGGCAGCTTCGTAGAACTCGGTCGCGGCGACGTCCATCGCCAGCACGATGTCCTTGCCCAGGGCGTACCCGGCGGCGGCGACGGCCTCCGCGATCAGGTCCAGGGCGGCGGCGTTGGAGGGCAGGTCGGGGGCGAAGCCGCCCTCGTCACCCAGGCCGGTGGACAGGCCCTTCTTCTTCAGGACCGCCTTGAGCGCGTGGTAGACCTCCGCGCCCGAGCGCAGCGCCTCGGCGAAGGTCGGCGCGCCGATCGGGGCGACCATGAACTCCTGGACGTCCACGTTGGAGTCCGCGTGCGCCCCGCCGTTGAGGATGTTCATCATCGGCACCGGCAGCAGGTGCGCGTTCGGACCGCCGAGGTAGCGGAACAGCGACAGCTCGGCGCTCTTGGCGGCGGCCTTGGCGACCGCCAGCGAGACGCCCAGCATCGCGTTCGCGCCGAGGTTGGACTTGTCCGGCGTGCCGTCCAGCTCCAGCATCTTGGCGTCGATCAGGCGCTGCTCGCTCGCCTCGTAGCCGATCAGCTCGTCGACGATCTTGTCGGTGATGTTGGCGACGGCCTTCTGCACGCCCTTGCCGCTGTACCGGCCCTTGTCACCGTCCCGCAGCTCCAGCGCCTCGAAGGCGCCGGTAGACGCGCCGGACGGGACGGCGGCGCGCTCGATGGTGCCGTCGTCGAGGCCGATCTCCACCTCGACGGTGGGGTTGCCCCGCGAGTCGAGAATCTCCCGTGCGACGAATCCCTCGATGGTGGCCACAGTGTTGCTCCTCGTGATGTCCGCTCTGGGCGCCGCGACTCTGCGGTGCAAATCACCCGCAGCCTATCGCGGCCCCGCCGACCGGACGCCGTTCGGCCAGGAGTACGCCGGCTGAACGGAGATTCTCCGCATTGTTTCGGGAATCGGACATCCACGTTGCGGCGAATCGATCTCATGAGCAAGGGTGAGTAGCGTGCGACCCGGGGAGCGCCGGTTACGGCGGCACAGCACTCTGCTCATCCTGGCCGGCCCGATCGTGGCCGGCCTGCTGGCCATGACCGGCTGCGGAGGCGGTACACCGCCGATCGACCGCACCGATCTGGTCAACGATCTCGCGGCCCGGCTCAATCAGCCGCCCGCCGCCGATTACACCGCCCGTTACCAGCTCGCCGGCGGGGCGATGGCGACGGTGACGCAGTCCAAGGAGCCCCGGCGAACGGCGTACCGGTGGACGGGGGGATCGATGATCTTGACCCCGCAGGCCACCACGAAGTGTTCCGGCGCTCCGGCCGTCTGCACGATGACTGCCGCTCCCGCTTCGGCCACCCCGCAGGCCGATGCCACTGAGCTGCTCAAACACGGCCTGTTGTCGGCGCAGAAGGTCAGCGCGCTGCTCACGGCGGCCGCCCTCGACCTGCGAAGCGACATCCAGCAGCGCGACACCACCATCGCCGGCCGCCCGGCCAGCTGCGTCGAGGTGAGCGGCGAGAAGAACGGCAAGAACTACGACTTCGAGGTCTGCGTGACCACCGACAACGTGCTCGGCAGCTTCATCGGCACGGTCGACGGAACGCCGATCGAGTTCGCGATGACGCAGTACAGCGCGAGCGCGGCGGAGGACTCGTTCGCCACGACCGAACCCCAGCCGTCGATCTCCGCCCTCTGATTCCCGCCACCCCGTCCGCCGGGCTCACAGCCCGAGCAGCGTACGCAGGTGGCGCGGCGACGGCGAGCCGTGGGCGAGCATGGCGTCGTGCCACTGCCGGGCAGGCGTGCCGGCCGGGCGGGCGCGGCCGATCGCCGACACCTCCGACCAGCCCACGAAGTAGGTCGACAGCTGCGTCGAGGTCAACAGCGCCCGCCGCCACTTCCCGGCCGCCTCGCCCTCCTCCTGGAACCCGCGCTCGGTCATCAACGCCATCGCGTCCACCTCGGCCAGCCCCTCACAGTGCACGAGCTGGTCCAGGATCGCGTTGATCGTCATCCGCAACTGCATCTTGAGCTGCTGAAGGCGTACGGGCAGGCCGCCGAAGCCGTGATCGGCCATGATCTCCTCGGCGTAGACCGCCCAGCCCTCGACGAACGGGCCGGAGGAGCCCAGCGCGCGTACGCGGGTCGAACCCCGGTAGCGCCGGGCGTGCGCGAGTTGCAGATAGTGCCCCGGCATCGCCTCGTGCACGGTGAGGTTCCGGACCATGTGGTCGTTGTACTCGCGGTAGAACGACTCGACCAGCTCCGGCGACCAGTCCCGGGGCGTCGGCGCGATGCAGTAGAACGTCGGCACGTCCGCCGTCTCCAGCGGCCCCGGCGCGTCGCAGTACGCCACGGCCACCCCGCGGGCGAACTCGGGCATCTCCTCGATGACGCACGGGTCGTCGAGCAGCGAGACGAGTTCGTTCGCCCGGACGAACTCGGTCGTCTCGTCCATCGTCACCCGGGCGAGCTCCACGATCGTGTCATTGGTCGGCCGCTGCTCGGACAACGACCGCAACGCTGCGCGTACCCCTTGATCGGAGGCGGGACCCCCCGCGATGCCGGACGCCGCCTCGCGGATCTCCTCCGTGACCCGCTCGAGGTTGGCCTCCGCGCGGTCCAGGACCTCGGCCGCGGACAGCTGGGTGTCGAGGGTGTGCCACAGGCGGGCCTCGAAGAGTTTGCGGCCCAGGCGCGGATCGCGCGCCGGACGTTGGCGGCCGAGCCAGCCGGAGAACTCCTCCAGCGCGCGGACCGCCTGGTCGGCGACCGGGCCGACCACCGACTCCAGGCCCGGGACCTGCGCGACCATCGGCGGCAACGAGTCGCGGATGAGTTCGGCGGAGCCCTGGAACTGGCCGACCGCGGTCTCCAAGTGGACCTGCGGGCACCCGTCGAGCAGGGTACGCGCGGTGGCCAACGCGTCCGGGACGAAGGCGAGCCGCAGGGCCAGCGCCTCCAGCCGTTCCTCGACCGGGGCGAACGGGCGCGACATCAACGCGTGCAGCAACTCGCCCGGATTGTGCACGAGCGGGTTCCACTCGTGTTCGCGCACATCGGACCGCTCGAAGACCTGCCGGTCGACGATGCTCGACAGGATCTCGTGGTCGACCTGCTCGGCCGGATCCAGCTCGTCCACGTCCACCTGGGACAACGCGTGCGCGGCCTCGCGCAGCATGGCCACGTCGGCGGCGACGCCCTCGGTGCTCAGGTCGGGCAGACGATGGTCGAACCGGTGGTCGCCCGCGTAGGTCGCGGCGACGGGGTCCGATTCCAGGACGGCGTCGACGATCTTCTCGGCGAGCGGCGCGAACTCCATCCCTCGACCCTACCGGCCGCCCACCCCTGAATGCAGATCACGGTTACGCATGCCTCGCTGGGCGGGTTTGGCATGCGTAACCGTGATCTGGTGGCTAACTCTGCGGGCCGTCTCCGGCGGGGGCACGGCGTACGGTCAACGCCGTCCACCCGGCCGCGAGCGCGAGCGCGGCGAGCGGCAGGACCGCGTACCGGACGGGCGGGGCGACCAGCTCAGCCTGGAGGTACAGAGCCGCGCCGAGCGCCGCCGCGGTCAGCGTCGCGCCGAGGAAGGCCACGCCGACCCGGCCGGGGAGCGTACGCTCAGCGCCGCTCACGGTGCCGAGCAGGAACGCGAGGTCGACCACGATCGCCCCGGCGAGCAGCGCGAACGGGACGGCCGAGGGCGGGAAGCCGGTGCCGTAGAGGATGCCCCAGACGACACACCGGTACGCGACGTACGCCGCCGCGAGAACGGTCGCCGTCCAGCGGGCGCCGACGAAGATCCGCGCCGCGACCAGAGCCAGCATCGCGGCCCCGACGAGCCAGACTGGGTAGACCCACGAGCCGACCGGAAGGGAGAAGTTCGTGATCGCGATCGTGTCGACCGGACGGCTGATCTGGTCGGCGGCGAACTGCAGCAGGATCGGCTCCGCATAGGGCTTGCCGGCCAGGTACGCCTTCAGCGACAGCACGCCGTACTCCTGGTGCTGGCTCGGGAAGAGCACGTTCTCCAGGAAGAAGAACCAGGCCAGGCCCAGCCCGATCGTGCGTACGCGGCCCGCCGCGGTGCTGATCCCGAAGCCGTGCGCCACGCCGAGGATCATGAAGGCGGTGCCGATGTAGAGCAGCGCGTGGCTCGGCGACCAGGCGGTGATGTCGAGCCCGTTGACCCGGTGGTTGACGATGTCGATCGGGATGGCGATGAGGAACAGGCCGGTGCCCAGGACGATCAGGTTGCGCGCCCGCTTGTCCACCCCGACTCCCGTACGCACCTGGAAGATGACGAGCGCGACGGCGAGGACCGTGCCGACGGTGTTGAGCAGATGCGGTGGGGCCAGGTCGTCGCGCAGCCACTTGAAGTGCCACGACATGTCCCAGGTGGAGCCCAGCATCTTGAGGATGAACGCCACCAGCCACAACCGGTAGACCAGCAGCACCGTGGCGGGGCGCTGCTCCTCGGTCGGCCCGGAGATGGCGATGCGAGCCCAGTCCGTGGGCGGCAACGTCAAGATCGTCACTGGGTCAACTCGTCTCGATAGAAGGGGCACGAACGCTCAGGGAATTCTGCCGTGCGACACGCCGCTTGGGTATCCACCGCGTCCCCGAACTCTCCCTGAGATCCCGACCATGAGTAAGCTGCCTGCCGGACTGTCGATTTCTGGAGGCCGCTGTGCGTACACACCGCCGACTGACCACTGCCGCCGTGGCCGGCGCCCTGGCCGCGCTCGCCCTGGCCGGCTGCCGATCGGCGCCGAGCGCCGCGGCGTACGTCGGCGACAGCCGGCTCACCGAGGCTCAGGTGACCGACATGGTCGACAGCACCGGGGGCCGGATCTCGCGGGAAGGCGTCGTGCTGAGCTTCGTGCTCGCCAACGCCTGCAAGCAGTTCGCGGCCGACGCGGGCTTCTCGCCGAACACGCAGCAGGGCGCTCAGGCGCTGTCGACCGAAGGGCTCGACCAGTCCACCGAGATCGGCCGGCTGCGGCTGGAGATGCACAGCTGCATCTACGGCGCGCCCGACGCCGGGGTCAAGGTGACCGACGAGGACCTCCGCTGGTTCTACGACGACGCGATCAAGTACGGCGCGATCCAGCCGAACGTGACCTTCGAGCAGGTCAAGCCGGAGCTCAGTGGAAGCCAGGAGGTCGTGCAGACGCTGGCGCTGCGCCGGATGTGGGCCGACGCCACCGCCAAGCAGGACATCTCCGTCAGCCCGCGCTACCGGGCGCTGAGCATCTCGGTCGGGGCGCCCGGCAACGTGCCGGTCGTCCTGCAGCTCGGCGACTCCGCCAACGACAGCGTCGTCGACGCGCCCACGCCGGCCCCGTCCGAGACCGCCGCCGGCGGAACCGGCGCCGTCCAGAGCTGATGACGGCGCGAATCGTCCTGCTCGTCACCTCCCCTCGGCTGCCGGCCGGACTGCTCACCGCACAGGCGTGGGACCTGGCACGCGCGTACCCGGTGCTGGCCGGAGCCGAGAACGCGCAGACCACCGCGCTGCGCGCGAACGGGGCCGACGTCACGATCCTGCCGTCGCCGACTGCCGCCGCACTCCTCGCCGCCGCCGGCGTCACCGCGTCTGACGGCGGCACGGCGTCTGACGGCGGCACGGCGTCCGGCTCCGTGACTGGCGGCACGGTTGTGTGGCTGGCCGGGCCCGAAGGCGACCAGCGACTGGCCCGGGAGCTCGGCCTCAAGCTGGCGAGCAATCCGGAACTCGCCGAGATGGAGCTGCTCTACGGCTCCTGGGATCCGCCCGGTGCCCGGCTCCTCGACGCGGTCGCCGTCATGGACCGTCTGCACGCCGACGACGCGTGGAAGCGCTCGCAGACCCATCAGACCCTCGCCCGCTACCTGCTGGAGGAGGCGTACGAGGCGTACGACGCGATCCGGGCCGACGACCTCGACGCGCTGCGCGGGGAGATCGGCGACGTCCTGCTGCAGGTCCTGCTACACGCCCGGATGGCCGAGGAGCTCCCCGACGACGAGCGCTGGACCATCGACGACGTGGCCGGCGAGTTCGTCGAGAAGATGATCCGCCGGAACCCGCACGTCTTCGAACCCGGCCGCGAGACCGACGACCTCGAGGAGATCGTCGCCAACTGGAACGCCGTCAAGGCGGCCGAACGAGCCGCGCATCCGCCCCGGGCGACGACGTCGCTGGCGAGCGCGCTCGCGACGCTGGCCCAGTCGTCGCGGGACGAGGACGCGGTCGACGCGCTTCGCGAGGCACTCCGGCGCCTCTCATGATCAGCGGAAGTCTCGCGGCGCTATAACCCCACGAAAGTTCCGCTGATCATGACGTGCCCCGCCCGGATCAGGCAGGCGGCGGCCCCAGAACGTCGGACAGCGCCTGCGCGCACCACTCCAGCAAGGCCTGGTCGCGCAGGGGTTCTCCGCCGATCCGCCGAGTGGTCGGGCGCGGCACGGACACCTGGGACGTGGCGGCCTTGTAGACGGCGTCCGGGTGGTACCGCTTGAGCCGGAGCTGTTTGCTGTCCGGCAGCTCCAGCGGCGAGAACCGGAGGTGCTTGCCTTGGACCGACACCTCGCTGAGCCCGTACGCCCGGGCCAGCGACCGGAAGCGGGCGACCGCGATGAGGTTGACGACCGGCGCCGGCGGCTCCCCGTAGCGGTCGGTGAGTTCGTCGACGACCGCGTCGAGTTCCTCGCCGGACCGGGCGTTGGCGATCTTCCGGTACATCTCCAGGCGCAGCCGCTCGACCTCGATGTAGTCGACCGGCAGGTGGGCGTCGACCGGCAGGTCGACCTTGACCTCGGTCGCCTCCTCGTCCTCCTCGCCGCCGACGTCGCCCTTGAACGCCTTGACGGCGTCGCCGACCATCCGGACGTAGAGGTCGAAGCCGACGCCTTCGATGTGGCCGGACTGCTCGCCGCCGAGGAGGTTGCCCGCGCCGCGGATCTCCAGGTCCTTCATCGCGACGTACATGCCCGCGCCGAGTTCGGTGTGCTGCGCGATGGTCGCCAGGCGCTCGTGGGCGTGTTCGGTCAGCGGCTTCTCCGGCGGATACAGGAAGTACGCGTACGCCCGCTCGCGGCCCCGGCCGACGCGACCCCGGATCTGGTGCAACTGGGCCAGCCCGAGCAGGTCGGCACGTTCGAGGATCAGGGTGTTGGCGTTGGGGATGTCGATGCCGGACTCGATGATCGTGGTGGCGACGAGGACGTCGTACTCCTTCTCCCAGAAGCCGATCATCACCTTCTCGAGGGCTTCCTCGCCCATCTGGCCGTGCGCGGTGACGACGCGGGCCTCGGGGACGAGTTCCCGGAGTCGCCGGGCCGCCTTGTCGATCGACTCGACCCGGTTGTGCAGGTAGAACACCTGGCCGTCGCGGAGCAGCTCCCGGTGGATGGCGGCGGCGACCTGCTTGTCGTCGTACGCCCCGACGTAGGTCAGGACGGGATGCCGCTCCTCCGGCGGGGTGGCGATGGTGGACATCTCCCGGATGCCGGTGATCGCCATTTCGAGCGTACGCGGAATCGGGGTGGCCGACATGGTCAGAACGTCCACATTGGTCCGCAGCGACTTGAGGTGTTCCTTGTGCTCCACCCCGAACCGCTGCTCCTCGTCCACCACGACCAGGCCGAGCTGCTTGAACCGGGTGGCCTGCTGAAGCAGCCGATGGGTGCCGATGACGATGTCGGCGCTGCCCTCGGACGCCATCTCGATGGTGCGCGTGGACTCCGACGGGGTCTGGAACCGCGACAGCTGCCGGATCTGGATCGGGAACTGGGCCATCCGCTCGGAGAAGGTGTTGAAGTGCTGTTGGGCGAGCAGCGTCGTGGGGACGAGGATGGCGACCTGCTTGCCGTCCTGCACCGCCTTGAACGCCGCGCGTACGGCGATCTCGGTCTTGCCGTAGCCGACGTCGCCGCAGATCAGGCGGTCCATCGGCACCGCCTTCTCCATGTCGCCCTTGACCTCTTCGATCGCGGCGAGCTGGTCCGGCGTCTCGGTGTAGGGGAACGCGTCCTCCAGCTCCCGCTGCCACGGGGTGTCCAGGCCGAACGCGTGTCCCCGGGCGCTCTGCCGCGCCGCGTACAGCTGAATGAGCTGGGCCGCGATCTCCCGCACCGCCTTACGCGCGCGGGCCTTGGCCTTCTGCCACTCCGAGCCGCCCATCTTGTGCAGGGTCGGCTGCTCGCCGCCGACATACCGGGACAGCTGGTCGAGGGCGTCGGTGGGGACGAACAGCCGGTCGCCCGGCTGGCCGCGCTTGGCCGGGGCGTACTCGATGACCAGGTATTCCCGCTCGGCCCCGTTGACCTGCCGCTGCACCAGCTCGACGTAGCGGCCGATGCCGTGCTGCTCGTGCACCACGAAGTCGCCGGCGCGCAGCTCCAGTGGGTCGATCGTGTTGCGCCGCCGGGACGGCATCTTACGCATGTCCTTCGTGGACGCTCCCCGGCCGCCCGAGATGTCGGTCCCGGTCACGATCGCCACCTGGGCGGTCTCGTCGACCAGGCCGCTCGTCAGCGGGCCCGTGGTGATGAGCAGTTCGCCCGCGGCGAGGCCGGCCGCGTCCGACACGTGCGCGCCGACGCCCGCGTCACGCAGCACCTCGGCGGCCCGCTGAGCCGGTCCGTGGCCCTCGAAGACCAGCGCCACCTTCCAGCCGTCCCGCAGCCAGCCGGTCAGGTCGTCCAGCAGCCGCGCGGTGTCGCCGTGATACAGCGGCGCGGCCTGCCCACCCAGGGTGAGCAACGTCGTCGTGTCGTCGCTGACCGACACCGTCTCGGGCACGTCGAGCCACGGCGTCTGGTCCACGGCCGCCGGCTCGCCCGAGTCCAGCCCGAACGGCGCGATCGACCACCACGACTGACCGCGGGAGAGTGCGGCTCCGCGTACCTCGGCCAGCGTCTTGAAGGCGGCGGCGCCCACGTCGATCGGCGCTCGCCCGCCGCTCGCGGCCGCGGCCCAGCCGGCCTGCAAGAACTCTTCACTTGTACGCACAAGGTCGTGCGCGCGGGTGCGGATGCGTTCGGGATCGCAGAGCAGGACGACCGTCTCGCTGGGCAGGCAGTCGGCGAGCAGCTCCATGCTGTGGTCGCCGGCCAGCGCCGGGGCGAGCGACTCCATCCCCTCGACCGGGATGCCCTCGGCCAGCTTCTCCAGGATCTCGGCCAACTCGGGATGCTCCGCCAGCAACTCCTCGGCCCGGCCCCGCACCTCCGGCGTCAGCAGCAGCTCCCGGCACGGCACCGCGACCAGCCGGTCCACCGGTTCGATGGTGCGCTGGTCGGCCACGGCGAAGGAGCGGATCTCCTCCACGTCGTCGCCCCAGAACTCCACCCGAAGCGGGTGCTCCTCGGTCGGCGGGAAGACGTCGAGCAGGCCGCCGCGGACGGCGAACTCGCCCCGCTTGGTCACCAGGTCGACCCGGGCGTACGCCAGATCGCTGAGCCGGTGCGCGACCTCCTCCAGATCGGCGCTCGTGCCCGGGGACAACTCCACCGGCATGAGGTCGCCGAGGCCTTTCAGCTGCGGCTGGAGCAGGCTGCGTACCGGTGCCACGACGACGCGGAGCGGGCCTTCCAGCTCCGGGTGAGCCAGCCGGCGCAGCACCGCGAGCCGGCGGCCGACGGTGTCGGACCGGGGCGACAGCCGTTCGTGCGGGAGCGTCTCCCAGCTCGGGTAGGCCGCGACCTGGTCCGGCGACAGGAACGAGGACAGCGCCTCGGCCAGATCGTCGGCCTCGCGGCTGGTCGCCGTGACGGCGAGGACCGATTTGTTCCGGGCGGCGGTGGCCGCCAAAAAGGGCCGCAGCGCCGCCGGCGCGGTGACGTCGACGTCCTCGGCGCCCCGGGCCAGCTCACCGGCGCGAGCGAGAGCGGGGTCGGCGAGGGCCGCCTCCAACAGACCGACCAGCCTCACGACATCTCCCCCTAGATTTCGGCCACCAGATTTCGGCCACGCCGACTAGCCCCCCGCCCGAATCGGGTGGGGGGTGGACGCTCGGTCACCAGCCTACATTCACCGGCCGACAGGCGGGCCCGAGAGCGGCGTCACAGCGCCCGGACACATCTCGGGCAGGTAACATGCGGGCCAGGACAGCGGCGTCCGTTTCTCAGGCGCGCGCTGCGAGGACGGCAAGCGATCTCCTCGCGCCAGCGCGGCAGCACCCTGGAAGGAACCGCGGTGAGCGAAGCTCGACACCCGATCGATGCGATCGATGAGGACGACGCAGCGCTACGCGCTGACATCCGACGGCTCGGCACCCTGCTGGGCCAGACTCTGACCCGCCAGGAGGGCCAGGCGCTGCTCGACCTCGTAGAAGAGGTCCGCGCCCTGGTCCGCACCGATCCCGAGGCGGCCGCCGCCAAGCTGGGCGCGCTCGACGTCTCGACCGGGACGAAGCTGGCCCGCGCCTTCTCCACCTACTTCCACCTCGCCAACGTCACCGAGCAGGTGCACCGGGCTCGGGAGCTGCGCCGCGAGCGAGCCAAGCACGGCGGGTGGCTCGACCGGGCCGGCGCCATGATCGCCGAGCGGAAGGTGCCGACCGCCGAGATCGCCGCGGCCGCCCGTCGCCTGGCGGTACGCCCGGTCTTCACCGCGCACCCGACCGAGGCGGCCCGGCGGTCGATCCTGACCAAGCTGCGCAGCATCGCCGACCAGCTCGACAACGAGGCGGCCGAGGCGATGCTCTACGGCGGCGACGTCACCGCCAAGACCGACCGCCGGCTGGCCGAGCTGCTGGATCTGCTGTGGCAGACCGACGAGCTGCGGCTCGACCGGCCCGACCCGACCGACGAGGCGCGCAACGCCGTCTACTACCTGCGCGACCTGTACGCCGACGCCGCCCCGCAGGTGCTCGACGACCTCGCCGAGACGCTCCGGTCGCTGGGGGTGGAGAGCGCGCCGAACGGGCAGCCGCTCACCTTCGGGACCTGGATCGGCGGCGACCGCGACGGCAACCCGTTCGTGACCCCGGCGGTCACCCGCGACGTGCTGATCATCCAGCATGAGCACGGCATCCAGGCCACCGAGGAGGCGATGGACGAGCTGATCAACGAGATCAGCGTGTCCCGGCGGCTGCGTACGGTGTCGCTGGACCTGTCGGCCAGCCTCGCCCAGGACCTGGACGCGCTGCCGGAGGTGGACGCCCGGTTCCGCCGGGTCAACGCCGAGGAGCCGTACCGCCTGAAGGCGCGCGCGATCAAGGCCAAGCTCGCCAACACCCGGCAGCGCCTGGCGAAGGGCACGCCGCACGTGCACGGGCGCGACTACCTCGGCTCGTCCGGGCTGATCGCCGACCTGGAACTGCTGCGGGCCTCGCTGGCGCGCAACGCCGGGCAGCTGACCGCGACGGGCACCCTGGCCAGCATCATCCGCCGGGTGAGCGCGTTCGGGCTGCGGCTGGCCACGATGGACGTACGCGAGCACGCCGAGGCCCATCACGCCGTGCTCGCCCAGCTCTACGCCAGCGTCGGGGAGGTCACCGACTACGCCGCGCTGTCCCGCGCGGAGCGGACCGAGCTGCTGGCCCGGGAGCTGGACAGCCGCCGCCCGCTGTCGCACGCCGACACCCCGCTGAGCGACCGGTCCCGCAAGACGTTCGACGTCTTCAGCACCATCCGGGACGCGCAGGAACGGTTCGGGCCGGAGGTCATCGAGTCGTACATCATCTCGATGACGCAAGGCGTCGACGACGTGCTCGCCGCCGCCGTCCTGGCCCGCGAGGCCGGCCTGATCGACCCGCACAACGCCAAGGCCCGGATCGGGCTCGTGCCGCTGCTGGAAACTCCGGCCGAGCTGTCCGCCGGCGGGCAGCTCCTCGACGAGCTGCTGCGGCTGCCGGCGTACCGGGCGGTCGTGCGCGCTCGCGGCGACGTGCAGGAAGTGATGCTCGGTTACTCGGACTCCAACAAGGAGGCCGGGATCACCACCAGCCAGTGGGGCATCCACCGGGCGCAGCGCGACCTGCGGGACGTCGCCGCCCGGCACGGCGTACGCCTGCGGCTGTTCCACGGCCGCGGTGGCACCGTCGGCCGCGGCGGCGGCCCGACCCACGAGGCGATCCTGGCCCAGCCCTACGGCACGCTCGACGGCGCGATCAAGGTGACCGAGCAGGGCGAGGTCATCTCGGACAAGTACACGCTGCCCGCGCTGGCCCGGGAGAACCTGGAGCTGACCGTGGCCGCCGTGCTGCAGGCGACGCTGCTGCACACCGCGCCCCGGCAGCCGCAGGAAGACCTCGCCCGCTGGGACGCGGCGATGGATGCCGTGTCCGACGCGGCCTTCGGGGCGTACCGGGATCTCGTCGAGGACCCGCTGCTCCCGGAGTATTTCTGGGCGGCCACGCCGACCGAGCTGCTCGGCGCGCTGAACATCGGCTCCCGCCCGGCGAAGCGGCCGGACTCGGGCGCCGGGCTCGGCGGCCTGCGGGCCATCCCGTGGGTGTTCGGCTGGACGCAGTCACGCCAGATCGTCCCCGGCTGGTACGGCGTCGGCACCGGCCTGCGCGCCGCACGCGAGGCGGGACTGTTCGACACCCTGACCGACGCGCACTCCCGCTGGCACTTCTTCCGGACCTTCCTCTCCAATGTGGAGATGATGCTGACCAAGACCGACCTGACGATCGCGCGGAACTACGTCGCCGCACTCGTTCCGGAGCGGCTCCAGCCGATCTTCGGCAAGATCGAGGCGGAGTACGCGCGTACCGTCGAGGAGGTCCTGGCGATCACCGGCGAGGCGCACGTGCTGGAGGCGCAGCCGGTGCTGGCGCGGACGCTGGCGGTGCGGGACACCTATCTGGAGCCGTTACACCACCTCCAGGTTGCGTTGTTGCGGCAGTATCGAGACACCGGGACCAGGTCGGCCGCCACGCCCGGCGGTGGCCGAGCGCCGAGCACCGATCCGACGCTGGAGCGGGCACTGCTCACCACGGTCAACGGCATCGCCGCCGGTCTTCGCAACACCGGCTAGCCCGATCGCAGTGCCACGGTCGAGCTGGCACACTAGTCATCTCGACGCGAGCCAGGGGATGCCTCGCCCGAGACGCCAAAGTGCAGTCAGCACGAACAGGAGGCGACGTGGACCGGTTCGAGTGGGCCCTCACCGACGAGGATCTGGCCAGTGCGCCCGCCCACACGCCCGAACCGGTCGAGCTGGCCGACCTCCAGATGCTGCTCGCCGGGTCGTACGCACCGCTGGACGGGTTCATGAGCCGGGCCGACTGCGCCGCGGTGGAGCAGCACGGGCGGCTGCCCAACGACGGGGTGTGGCCGCTGATCACGCTGCTCATCCCGGACGTGGCGGTACGCCCTGAGGCGAAGGCGGTCGTGCTGACCGACCCCGAGGGCGCACCGGTCGGCGCGTTGCACATCGCCGAGCGCTGGCCCGCCCGGAAGCCGGGGCACAGCTACCTCTCCGGGGCGGTCCGCGCGTACGGCGACGGCGGGTTGCCCTTCCACCGCTATCGGCTGTCCGCCGCCGAGGCTCGCCACCATCTCCACACCGGCCAGACCGAGGCACCGGATCGAGCGGGAGCCAGCCGCGTCCTCGGCTTCTACGCCGACCGCCCGTTGCACCGGCCCCAACTGGCCCAGCTGCTGCACACCGCACGACAGCTCAGCGCGCAGATCGTGCTGCTGGTGCCGGTGGCCGAGCCGGGGCCGGACGGGTTGGAGCAGCACGCCCTGCTGCGGTGCGTCCTCGCTGCGGCCGACCGCCTGCCGGACCCGTTGGTGGTCGCGATCCCGCTGCATCGGCGGGAGGACCAGTTCGCCGACGGCGCGCTGCGGGCCCGGGTCGCCGAGGCGTACGGGGTGACGCATCTGCTGTCCACTGCCGAGACCATCGCCGGCCGGGGTCCGCGGGTCCTGGTCCCCCGCGCGCTCGCGTACGACACGCGGGACGGTCAGTGGCGCGACGCCAACGACGTGAACCCGCGGTTCGCCCGGCTGCCGCTGACTCCCGACGAGATCGCGCAACTGCTCGACGACGGCGAGACGCTGCCGGAGTGGCACACGCCGCCGGGCGTCGCCCGCGAGCTGGCCAAGGCCCGGCCGCCGCGCCGCCAACGCGGTCTCGTCCTGTTCTTCACCGGCCTGTCCGGCTCCGGCAAGTCCACCGTGGCCCACGGGGTGGCCGAAGTGCTGCGAGAGGAGGGCGAGCGCAGCATCACGATGCTCGACGGCGACGTCGTCCGCCGGGAGCTGAGCAAGGGCCTGGGCTTCGGCAAAGAGGACCGGGACCTGAACATCCGGCGGATCGGGTTCGTCGCCGCCGAGGTGGCCCGGCACGGCGGGGTGGCCATCGCCTGCCCGATCGCGCCGTACGCGGCCGCCCGCGCGGTAGCCCGTGCGATGGCCCGCACCGCCGGGGCGGACTTCATCCTCGTCCACGTCGCGACGCCGCTGGAGGTCTGCGAGAAGCGCGACCGCAAAGGCCTGTACGCCAAGGCCCGGGCGGGCTTGATCCGCGGGATGACCGGCATCGACGATCCGTACGAGGCACCGACCGACGCCGAGCTGACCATCGACACGAGCCAGGGTTCGGTCGAGGACGTCGTCGACGAGGTCCTCGACTACCTCGTCAACGGCGGCTGGATCAGCCTCCCGGAGTCCTGACGGCGGTCGGGCTCGGCGGGCTCGGCGGGCTCAGCGCCTTGGGCCGCTGGTCCGCTGACCGCACTTCTGGCGGCGGCTCGACGCGGAACACCGGCAGCTTCCCCAAGTCCCGATAGGCCGCCAGCCCGTCGGCGGTGGCGTGCACCCGGGAGTCCCGGCCGGCCTGGTTGCTCGGCGTCTCGAAGTAGATCAGCGCCTTGACCCGGGGGAACAGGTCGATCTGCCGCCCGACGCTGCGGAAGAAGTCGGCCTGGTGACCACGGTTGAACGCGGAGTACCAGAGCCCCCATTCGGCGACCATCAGCGGCTTCTTCGGGAATCGCTTGGCGGCCCAGGTGTAGAAGCCGGGCCAGTCCGGATGGCCGCTCGAGCGCCGGTTCATCATCTCGGCGAAGTCGCCGTAGCCGTAGCCGGGATCGCTGTAGGCGTACGCGTCCCAGGCGACCCAGTCGACGACGTCGTCACCCGGGTAGAGATCGGGGAACCACGACTTGGTGTTCCAGGGGATGTACGCCATGAAGCAGACCACCGAGATCAGGTTCGTGACGCCGTCGGCCCGCAGCCGCTGCACCACGTACCGGAAGGCGGCGGCGTAGTCCCGCGCGGTCATTCCGAGCAGCGGATTCGTGCGTACGTCGTCCTCGGGTTCGTGGTGCATCGTGAAGAAGAACTGCTCGGGATAGGTCGCCTTGATGTGCGCGGCGAGCCGGTCCAGATAGTCGTCGGCCCAGGGGTCGCCGTTCGCGATCTCCCGCCAGGTGGCCTTCAGCGGCTTCCAGTTCAGCATGAGCATCCGCGGGCTGCGCGGATCCCGGGCCACGCCGATCTCCTCGGCGGTGGGGAACATCTGGTCTCCACGGTGGTACGCGTGATAGACCGCCTGCGGCCGTTGGGTCAGATTCTCGAAGGTACGCAACGCGCTGGCCCGGTTGACCGAGGTGTGCGCCCCCGGAGCGACGCCCCAGAGCACCCCGCACTCGGGTACGCCCCGGTCGCCGAGACGGCAGTCGGGTTCGGACGGTCCGCTGCTGCTCGGGCTCGGCGACGGCCCCTGCGACGCGGACGCACTCGGCGACGCGGACGCACTCGGCGACGCGGACGCGCTCGGCATGCCCGAAGCACTCGGTGAGCCCGAAGCACTCGGTGAGCCCGAAGCACTTGGTGAGACCGAAGCGCTCGGCGACGCGGACGCGCTCGGCGAGCCCGACGGGCTGGGCCGATCCGACGGCGACGCTGGTGGAGAGAGCGACGGCGAGGGCGAGTCGGTCGGCGACGGCTCCGACGAAGACGACGGTTCCGACGAAGGCACGGCCGAATCCGAGGGAGACGGCGCTGGAGTAGCCACCGGGTCGCCCGGGGTCGGCGAGGGCGGCGGAGGCGGCGACGGCTCTTCGGTCGCGCTCGCGGTGGCGTACGCGCCGTCGTCGGTGGACCGAGCCCAGTAGGGCGCGGCCTCCTCCGGCAGCCAACCGGGGAGCTGCAGGTAGCGCAGGGCGGTGCTCGGCGGCGCGACGATCATCGAGCCGGGCAGCCGGTTGAGCGGGCTCGCCGACGGACGGGGTCCCGTATTCCATTGCAGGGTCAGCGTCGGCGGCCGCTTCGCCCGGCTCTCCTGGGCGTCGAACAGGCCGATCGCGTCGCTCGTCGGCGCGGTCACCGCGAACGCGTACTCGCCGGAGTCGCGGAGGACGCGCGTGACGTCGAAGTGGACCGCGGTCTCGAATCCCGTGGGGAACACGGAGCCGACCACCTGGCCGAGCCGGGGCGCGGACCCTGCGGTGACCTGGCCGGCCTGCCAGTCCGCCCACGGGACGACGCTGAGTTCGACGATGCCGGGCAGGCGGCCGCTGTGCCGGGCGAGCCAGAGTTCGGCGTGCACGGGTGGGGCCCCGGCCGGCAGGTCGACGCGGAACTTGAGGTAGCTGACCGCCGCGCCGCCGGCCCAGCCGCCGGCCGCCAGGAGGTCCACGCTCTCGGTACGCGCAACGGCCGGTGAGGGCGATTCGGGGGTGTCGAGCGAGGCGGGCGCGAAGTCCCGGACCGCGACGTCCTCCGCGACCGGCACGATCCGGGGGCGGTCCGACACTCGGCCGCCGACCAGCCCGATCGCCGTCGCCGCTGTCACCGCGGCGGCGGCGAGCAGCGCCACCCGCGCGGATCGCCTGCCATGGCTGGATCTGCCCATCGCGGTGCCTCCCCTCCGCCAGTCGAGAGAAACGCACTGATTGCTGCTGTCGATCCTATTGGTGACCTGTGGTGGCTTAAAGGGGTAAACGTCCAGAAAAGTGGACCCATCGCGGAAATCGTGCAGCGACACGCCCAGCAAATCCGGACATACAGCCTGTTTTCCGGAGTTACGTCAGCCCGCCCGTGCCGTTTACCTCTCAGGGGCCTCTCCTCCTTCTCCCCGACCCCGTCGACCCCGTACGCGAAAGGCCGCCCATGGACGCCGCTCATCCCGGGTCGATGGACCTCTCCGACTACCTCGGGCTGGTCCGTCGGCACTGGTGGGTCGTCCTGCTCCTGACCGCCGTCGGGGTGGCGGGCGCCGCCGCCGTCACCCGTACGCTGCCGCGCGAGTACGTGTCGAGCACGTCGGTGCTGGTCCAGCCGTCGGGCGGGGACGCGAACGCGGCCGGTGGCCGGACCAAGGGCGAGATCAACCTCGACACGGAGGCGCAGTTGGTGCGCTCGACCCAGGTCGCCACCACCGCCGCCGAGTTGCTGCGTACGCATGTCGAGCCGCGGGACCTCTCCCGCAGCGTGTCGGTGGAGGTTCCGCCGAACACCACCGTCCTGCAGATCAAGTACGCCGCGCGTACGCCGGAGCTGGCCCAGGCCGGTTCGCACGCGTTCGCGGAGGCGTACCTGCGCAGCCGGGACGCGAACGCGCACTACGACCTGGACAGCCAGATCAAGGCGCTCAACGCCAAGCTCAAGCAGCTGTCCACCCAGCTCGGCCAGGTGATCGCCAAGCTGGGCAAGCAGTCCGGCGACGCCCCGAACCGGCCCACCCTGGACAGTCAGCGAGCCACCCTCCAGGCCCAGATCAACCAGCTGAACGGCAAGCTCAACGGGCTGTCGACGACGGCGGTGAGCGCGGGCCGGATCATCAGCGACGCCGGGCTGCCCAACCGGCCGCGCAAGCCGGATCTGAAGATCAACCTGGCCGGTGGCGCCGTGCTCGGCGCGTTGCTCGGGTTGCTGGCCGCAGCCCTGCGGCATCGCCTCGACCGGCGCGTACGCCGGGCGGGTGACGTCTGGCGTCGTGCCGACGTGCCGGTGCTCGCCGAGGTGACCGGGCGCGCCAAGCCCCGGCTGGACGACGTCTTCCCCCCGTACGGCAGCGGCGGCCGGATCTTCAACCGGCTGCGGAACGAGGTCGTCGCGGCGATCTCGGCCGTCGTCCCCGCCGGGGACCGTCTGCGTGAGCCGGCCGGAGCGCAGCCGACCGCCGATACCGCGCTCGGCCGGGCGGTCGTGGTGACCGGAGCCAGCCGCGGACCGTCGGCCACCCTCGTCGCGGCCAACCTCGCGACCGCGCTCGCGCGTACGGGCAGCGAAGTCGTGCTCGTCGGCGCGCATCTGCCGGACCTGCTCGTCGGCGTCGCGCCGCTGGCCGGCCTGGTCGGGGTGCAGCCGACCCCGGGGTTGTCCGACGTCATCTGCGGCCGGGTCGCACTGTCCACCGCGTTGCAGCGCGCTCCGCGTACGCCTCACCTGCGAGTGCTCGCCACCGGCGCGACCGCCAGCGCGGCCGGGCTGTTGCAGTCGCAGGCGCTACGGGACATCGTCGCCCACCTGCGTACGCAGTGCGACTACCTGATCATCGAGGCCCCGTCGGCCGAGGCCAGTGCGGACGCGCAGAGCCTGGCCGGGGTGGCCGACGCGGCCATCGTCGCGATCGAACTCCGGCGTACGCGCTACCCGCAGGTCCTCGACGCCGCCGAACAGCTGCGCCGGGTCGGCACGGTGCTGCTCGGAGCCGTGGTCGTGCCTCGGCTCAGGGTGCCGACTTCGGTGCCGGCGGTCGCCCCGGCCCCGCGGCCGACGCCGTCCGCCGCCCTCGTCGAGGACACCCAGCACTTCGAGCGCATCGACGAGACGAAGCTGGCGGAGCTGGACGCCGCCGCCGGGCAGGGCGCCGCGTGACTGTCGTCGCCCCGGATCGTGGGCACTGGATCAGGGATCCGGGCCGGATCTTGCCTCAAGATCCGCTCGAGATCCGTGATCCAGCGCGCGGGGGCGGCGAGGCGCCCAGCATGTCCGCGTGGCCGTTGGTGGCGCTGCTGGCGCTGTATCCGCTGTGGTGGGCGCTCGGGCTCGGCGTCCTGATCTTTCCGATCCTCGCCGTCCCGATGGCCGTCCAGCTCGTCCGGAAGCACCGGCGCGGCGAGGCGGTCAAGCTGCCGCCCGGCTTCCCGCTCTGGCTGCTCTTCCTGGGCGCGGTGATCATCGGCGTGGCCGTGCTCGGCGCCGACCCGGACGGCGTGGTCCAGGCGGGCGCGGCCGAACGGGTCAGCGGCGTCGCCTTCCGTCTGGTCGAGTACGTCTCGCTCACCGTCCTGCTGATCTACGCCGGCAACCTGCCGACCGGCGCGCTCTCCCAGACGCGCCTGGTCAAACTGCTGGCCTGGCTGTTCGTCGTCACCGTCGCGGGTGGACTGCTCGGCACCTTCGCCGGGCACTTCGGCTTCACCTCGCCGGTCGAGCTGCTGCTTCCCGCGGGCGTGCGCGGCAAGGGCTTCATCAAGTCGCTGGTCCACCCCTACGCCGCGCAGATCATGGATCTCGTCGGCGACCCGCAGCCCCGCCCGGCCGCGCCGTGGGGCTACACGAACACCTGGGGCAACAACTTCTGCCTGCTCGTCGTCTGGTTCGCCGTCGCGGTCCGCGCGGCGGCCACCCGGCGGGTCAAGACCGCGGCGCTCGCCCTGCTGGTGGTCGCCGCCGTGCCGGTCGTCCACTCGCTCAATCGGGGCCTGTGGATCGGGCTCGGGGTCACTCTCGCCTACGTGGCGGTACGCCAGGCGCAGGCGGGCCGGTTGGGCATGCTGCTGGCCGGGGCGGGCGCCGCCGCCGCGCTGGCCGGGGTGCTGGCGGTGACGCCGCTGGGCGACGTCGTCACCAAGCGCCTGGAGAACGGCAAGTCCAACGGCGTACGCATGTATCTGACCGAGCGGGCGCTGGACGGGTTCCGGCAGTCCCCGCTCGTCGGATTCGGGTCGACGCGCAACACGGTCGGCGGCCGGCAGTCGATCACGGTCGGCGAGAGCGCCGCCTGTGAACGCTGCGGCAACTTCACGGTCGGCGGCAACGGGCAGCTGTGGCAGCTGCTGTTCGCTCATGGCGCCGTCGGCGCCGTCGGCTACCTGGGCTTCTTCGGCTACGGGCTGTGGCGGTTCCGCCGTGACCGCACGCCGATCGGGATCGCGGGCCAGGCCGCGATCGTGGGGACCTTCGTCGCGATGTTCTGGTACAACTCGCTGGTCACCCCGCTGGCCTTCACCTTCCTGGCCTACGCGCTGCTCTGGCGCGCAACCCTCCCGAAAACGAACTCTGATCGGGGTGACGCATGAGCCCGGTGACCACCGCTCCGGCCCAGCTGACCGCGGCCGACGCCCAACTACGCCATCAGTACCTCGCCGAAGTCCTCGACCTGCTGTATCCGGCGCCCTGTTCGCTCACCGGCGAAGGACCGGACCGGGTCGCGGAGTATCTCGTCGTGCCGCACGCGCGGCGGCCGAAGCTCCTGATCCCGATGGGGTCGCGGCGGGTCGCCGCCGCCGCCGTACGCAGATTCGCCGAGCCGCAGACCCGGCTCGCCAAGTTCAAACGGGACGCCGTCGTGGCGGCGCTGCGCACCGGGGCGTGGCCGGCGCTCCTGCGTGACCGCGTACGCATCAACGCACCGTCGCCCGGGGCCGACTCCATCGACAGCTACCTGGAACGGCACCTGCAGACGCCGCTCAGCATCAGTATCCACATCGGACCGGCGCGGGCCAATCGGAAGCCGGTCCTGCAACTGCTCACGCCGACCGGGCGTACCTTCGGCTTCACCAAGCTGGGGACCGGCCCGTTGACCCGCCGGCTCGTCCGGGCCGAGACCGCGGCGCTGACCGCGTTGTCCCACATCGACCTCAAGGAAGTCTCCGTCCCGCAGGTCCTCCACACCGGGCAGTGGCACGGGCACCAGGTGCTGGTGCAGTCCGCGCTGCCGATCTGGCGGGATCGCGTACCACTCGGGCCGGAGAGACTGACCACCGCGATGCTGGAGGTGGCCCGTGCCGTGGGGACCACCCGCGGCTGGCTGGCCACCAGCCCTTACTGGGCCGACCTGCGCAACCGCCTGGTGCAGGTGGCCGATCACGCCGACGGGGCACCGCTGCTGGACGCCGCACGGACCCTGATCGACCGCAGCGGCGACGTGCCGCTGACCTACGGCGCCTGGCACGGTGACTGGGCGCCCTGGAACATGGCCTGCGTCGAAGGTGACCGCGGGTCCGACGTTCTGGTGTGGGACTGGGAACGGTTCACCCCGGGCGTCCCGATGGGCTTCGACGCCCTCCACTACGAGCTGCAACGCCGCATCCAGCAGGACGCCGACGCGCGCGCCTGCGTGGCCGACGTGGTCGCCCAGGCGTCCACACTGCTCGATCCATTCGACGTGATCCCCGACGGGCGCGAGGTCACCGCGCTGCTCTACCTCGTGGACCTCGCCGCCCGTTATCTGGCCGACCGCCAGGCCGAGGCGGGTGCGCGCCTCGGCGTCCTCGGAACCTGGCTGCTCCCCGTGCTCATCGACCGCGTCCGGAGGCTGACGTGAACTCCAGCACCGTGCCCGAACCCGTCAAACGCATCATCCATGCCGGATCCCGCTCGTTCGGCCGGCTCACCGCCGGCTCCCGCATGCTGCCCTCCTTCCTGATCTGCGGCGGGCAGCGCTGCGGAACCACGTCGCTCTACCGTGCGCTCTCGCAGCATCCGCTGATCCTCAAGGCGGTGCTGCACAAGGGAGTGCACTACTTCGACACGAACTACCACCGCGGGCCGGACTGGTACCGCGCCCACTTCCCGCTGCGCCGGGCGGCCGAGAAGCTGCTCGACGAACACGGCTATCCAGGGCAGACCTTCGAGTCGAGCCCGTACTACCTCTACCACCCGCACGCGGCCGCCCGGATCGCGCGCGACCTGCCCGGCGTACGCGTGATCGTGCTCGTCCGCGACCCGGTCGAGCGGGCGTTCTCGCAGCACGCGCACGAGGTGGCCCGGGGCTTCGAGCTGGAAGCCGACTTCGCCCGCGCGCTCTCCCTCGAAACGAGCCGGCTGCGGGGCCAACATGCCCGGCTGACCGCCGACCCGTTCGCGTACTCGTTCGCCCATCAGCACCACGCGTACCGGGCCCGGGGCGAGTACGCCATCGCACTGGAGCAGCTGGCACATCAGCTCGGCCGGGACAGCATCCTCGTCCAGGAGGCCGAGGAGTTCTTCACCGACCCGAAGACGGTCTACGAACGGGTGCAGAACTTCCTCGGCCTGCCGCACCTCGGCTTCCCCGAGTTCGAGCAGCACAACGCCCGGCCCCGGGAGACCGAACTGCCCGACGAGATCCGCGCGGAGCTCCGCGCGCACTTCGCACCACACGATGCGGCCCTGACCGCCTGGCTTGGGCGTACGCCTGCCTGGCGAGCATGACCACCGAGAACCCGACTCGCACCCAGGCGCCCTCGCAACGCGGAGCTGATTCGCACCGGGACGCGCTGACCTCGACCGCGCGCGGCGGCGTCGCGAACCTGCTGGGCGCGGGCCTGGCCGGGGTCGCGGGCCTCGGCGTGACCTGGCTGGTCGCGCGCGGACTCGGGGCCGAGCAGGCGGGTTCGTTCTTCGCGGCCACGGCCGCGTTCACGCTGGTGGGCGGGGTGGCCCGGCTGGGGACCGTGACCGGGCTGGTGTACTGGCCGGCCCGGCTGCGCGCACTGTCCACACCGGAGCTGATCGGGGCGTGCCTGCGGGTCGCCCTGCCACCGGTGTTCTTCGCGGGACTGGTGCTCACGGGGGCCACCTTCTGGCTGGCTCCCGTGCTGACCCCCGAGTACGCCGGACCGCTGCGGGCGCTCGCGTTCTTCCTGCCGCTCGCCGCGCTCGCCGACGCGTTGCTGGCCGCGACCCGCGGCTACCGGCAGATGCGCCCGACCGTGCTGCTGGAGAAGATCACCCGGCCGGCGTCGCAACTGGTCCTGCTGGGCCTGGTCTTCCTCGCCGGCGCGCCGGTGGCCGTCTGGGCCGTCGCGTGGGCCGGGCCGTACCTGCCGGTCTGCATCGCCGCCGGCTACCTCCTCTGGCGCCAGACCCAGCGCCCCTCCCCCCGTCCTGGCTCACCGCGCCTTCGCTCGCTCCACTCGTTCGCCGCCGCTTTCCGCGCTGGATCAGGGTTCCGTGTCGAATCTTGGGCCAAGATTCGACCTAGAACCCTGATCCAGCGC